>JAJSZS010000001.1 GCA_030262725.1 Candidatus Desulfofervidus auxilii
ACTATCTCTGGAGCTTATGGAATTGGGGGTGGGGCATTATTAGCCCCTATCCTTATTTCGGTATTTATGTTACCACCTCATGCTATCGCTAGTTCCACCCTTACAGGCACATTTACTACTTCTATAATGGGTGTATGTTTTTACTACTTGCTAGATTATCCACCCAATTGGAAAATTGCTATTTTGTTTGGTATAGGGGGTATGCTAGGTATGTATACTGGGGCAAGAACACAAAAATATATTCCTGAAAGAGTAATAAAAATCATACTTGCCTTTCTCATTTTTATTCCTGCACTAAAATATATTTTAGATTATTTTTAACTCTTCACATAGGCGTTTTAAAGCAATAAGGGCATCAGCACCACTTAATGGTTTCATAGGAGCAAATAATCTATTTGGACGGTCATAAGGTGTAATAAATCCTTTTACTAAAGCAAGAATACATGCATTATAATAACTTGCTTTTGGATTTAAATCTTTATAAGGTGATCTTACTTTTTTAAAACGAAAACTTAAATATTTATTTCCAGTAAGTCTTATCAGAATATCTTGTAAAATTTCGCAGAATGAAGCTCGTGTAATTTTTTGTTGAGGAGAAAAATATCCATCTATTGTAGCAGAAAGTTCTTTTATTTTTAAAGGTACAATAGCTTCAATTTCTTTAGCAAATCTTTCCTTACCTATATCTCTTACTATTATTTGAGATTTTGATGTTACTTCTAATATTTGAGGTAGATGGAGTTCATGTACAAGTAGGGCTGCTATATCTGCTTTAGTGAGAGTATCTTTTAAGCCAATTTCTCTACCAATATTGCTTTTTGGTTGAGCTTTTTCAATCTTTTTAATCTTTTCAATCTCATTATAAGCCTGAAGTACAAATGGATTTTCTGTTTTTAATACTCGTTCAAATAATATCTTTGCTTTATCAAACAAAAATGCCTTTTCATAAAGACAAGCCATGTAATATGTTGCTATTGGATGAGCGGGTTTTAATTGCATTATTTGTTTGAAAGCCTCTTCAGCTATAGATAAGGATTTTTTTGTAAAAAGCAGATATATTAATCGAATTTTTCCTATTAATACTTCTGCTTTTTCTTCATTATTTTTTACAAAGGTTTCAGCTTTTTCTAATTTTTCCCATGCCTTTTTTTCTTTACCTTGTTTTGCTGCTATCAAGGCTAAGCCAATATAGGCTTTAACTAATTTAGGATTGGATTCTAAAGCTAATAAAAATTCTTTTTCTGCTTTTTTAAGTTTATTCTTTTCTAGTAAAACCATACCTACTTCTATATGATGTATAGTGCTTGAAATGCCTGTTTTTAAAGAAAAACTTCTTGGTCGACAGGCAAAAAGAATATTAATTGTAATTGTTAAAATGAGCATTATTTGGTAAATTTTTTTTATGGGATTTTTATTACGAAAAATTTGGCATTTAATAGGCACTATAATTCCCCTTATTTATTTTTTTTCTCCATTATCACCTAAAAAAGCAGCACTTATAGTTTTTGTCATATTTATCTTTGTCTTTATTGGTGATGTACTCCGTTTATTTTATCCTCCTTTAAATAAATGGTTTTTAAACTATTTTGGCTTTCTCGTCAAAGAGAAAGAGAAAAAAAGTATTACAGGAAGTACTTATTATCTTTTTGCCATCAGCATTACTCTTTTCTTTTTCCCAAAAACTATAGCTACTTGTGCTATTCTTTATCTTACTTTGGGAGACCCTATAGCAGCTATTGTCGGCCATTATTTTCCTCTTTTTCGTATTTGGCAAGAAAAAAGTTTAGGTGGTACTTTAGCCAACTTTATTGTCTGTTTAAACATTGGTTTTTATTTTTTCTCCCCCTTTGTTGCTATCATAGGTGCTATTACGGCTACTTTGGTTGAACTTTTTTCTCCTATTGATGATGCTATTTCTATTCCTTTATGCTCTGCTTTAGTGCTTTATTATGTTTTATGATATTCATGTTTTTCTTCTATATTATCTAAATTAAATAATTGACGTGTAATATCCAAATAAAAATCAATTTTATCTCTGTTTTCCTTTTGTTTTAAAAAGGTTATAGGGTCATGTAGAATCTTTTTTATCATTGCCTCTGTCATAATGGAGATAGCTTTTTTATCTTCTTCAGAAAGGTGTTTTAAACGATTGAATGTTTTATTTAATTCTTTTAATCTTATAGTTTCAAGTTTATATTTAAGGGCAATAATTGTGGGCACTACTTCCAATGTCTCTAGCCAACGTTGAAATTTAATAGTTTCTTCTTCTACAATACGCTCAGCTTTAATTGCTTCCTTTTGGCGTTTCAATCTATTTTCTTCCACCACACTTTGCAAATCATCTATATCATAAACATAAGCATTATCTAACTTATTGATCTTTGGATCTATATCTCTTGGTACAGCAATATCAATAAAGAAAATAGGGCGATGACGCCTTTCTCGCATAATCTGTTTTATGTCCTCATAATGAATAATGAAATGAGGTGCTCCTGTAGAGCTTATAATAATATCTACTTCCTTTAAGGCATCTTTTATTTCTTCCATAGAGATAGCTTGACCATGAAATCTTTCTGCTAATTCAATTGCTCTTTCTAAAGTACGGTTAGCAACAATTAAACTTTTAGCACCATTGTTTAAAAGATGTTGAGCAGCTAATTCTGCCATTTCTCCTGCACCAATAAGCATAATGCGTTTTCCTTCTAAATGACCAAATATTTTCTTTGCCATCTCTACTGCTGCATAACTAACAGAAACAGCATGATGAGCTAATTTTGTTTCAGTACGGATGCGTTTAGCTACTGAAAATGCTTTATGCAAAAGGCGATTTAAAATTGGTCCAGCTGTACGATGCTTTAAAGCAAGACGATAGGCATCTTTTATTTGACCAAGTATTTGAGGCTCTCCTAATACCATAGAATCTAAAGAAGAAGCTACACGAAAAAGGTGTTTGACAGCATTTATATGAGAATATACATAAAGAAACTTTTCAAGCTGAGATAAAGGTATTTTTCCATAATCTGAAAGAAAATTTTTTACTATTTTAACTGCAACTTCAGGGGCATTTTTTGTAACAAATAGAATTTCTACTCGATTACAGGTAGAAAGGAAAAATACTTCTTTCATGCCAGAAAGGCGTATAAGCTGTGAAAGTATTTCATCTGTATGTTGAGCAGCAGAAAGTTTTTCTCTTATTTCTATAGGAGCTGTCCGATAGTTAAGACCTAAAAGCAATATATTATGAGCATTCATATTTTTCACCTAAAGCTGTGATAACCTTTAAGAAGATAATTAACTCCAAGAAATGTAAATAGCAAGCAAGCAAAGCCTATAATGGATAACCAGGCAGCTCTCCTTCCTCTCATGCCTTTAGTTATTCTTTGATATAATAAAACAGCATATACAAGCCATGTTAATACTGACCAAATTTCTTTTGGATCCCAACTAAAAAATTGTCCTCTGACCCATTGTGCATAAATAGAACCACTTACTAATCCTAAAGTAAGCATAACAAATCCTACAATGAGGGCATGATAATTTAAAGTGTCAAGAAAGGATAAAGCAGGAAGACGGCGAAAAATACCTCTTGTTTTCTTTTGTTTAATTTGGCTTTCTTGTAAAAGATAAACAATACCTGCACAAAAAGCCACAGCTAAAAGTGCATCACCAATAAGACTTAAACCAATATGTAAATTGAGCCATAATTCCCGAAATGAGGGACGTGGAGGAGTAGCAATTCCAGGGACAAGACGTGAAAGGAAAAGTAAAGAGACAATTAGTGGGGTAAAAAATGCTCCTAAAATGCCTACATTAAATCGGTAAAAAAGTATAAGATAAGTTAGAGAAAGTGACCAAGCTACAAAAGAAAGAGAACCTTCCATTGAAAGTAATGGAAAAAATCCATAACGCATCCAACTAAAACCTATTGCTGCTGTATGTAACCAAAAAGTTAAAAAAAGGATAAATGTAGCTATTCTTAGAAGTGTACGATGTATAGTAAAAAGATTGATAAGAAAACATATCATACTTACTGTATAGCCAAATAGGCTCATTTGGTAAAAAAAATTGTCCATGTAAATTTTATACTATAAAAATAATCCCATTGGCAACAAATAACTATAATTTTTTTTAAAATCGGCTATTTAATTATTTTTGTCCAAAGACCTTGACATATTTGATATAATTTTTATTCAAAGAGGCATTTATGTGGAGTGATATTTTTAGAGAGGCATTAACAGTTACTGTCTTTGTTTTCATTATTATGATGGTCGTAGATTTTATAGATGCTTTTACTGAGCAAAAATTGACAATCTTTTTAAAAGGAGGACGCTGGCGACAATATTTTCTTGCTGCTTTTTTAGGAGCTACTCCTGGTTGTTTAGGAGCATTTATGGTAGTGAGTTTATATATTCATGGACAATTAAGCCTTGGAGCTGTTATTGGTTGTATGATTGCTACTTCTGGTGATGAATCTTTTGTAATGATAGCTAAAATTCCTCAAACTGCCTTATTACTTACTTTTTTGTTATTTTTTATAGGATTAACAGCTGCCTGGCTAGCTGATAATTTGATAAAATTTCTTCCTGCTTCTTTTAACATTTGTTGTCCTGAAAAAAGCTTTCATGCAGAATATGCAGAACCTGCCTTTACTTTAGATAGTTTAAAGAAAAATTTTAAGCAACTTTCTTTTCATCGTTTTCTTTTAATATTATTATTGATTTTTACACTTTTTTTATTTCTCAGTGGACGTATTGGACCTGAAAAATGGAATTGGGTAAAAATAACATTTACAGGACTCTTATCTATAAGTCTAATTATTTGTATATTTGCTTCTGAACATTATCTAGAAAGCCACATTTGGCAACACCTTATTCAAAACCATCTTTGGCGTATATTTTTCTGGACTTTAGGTGCCTTAATGTTTATTAAAATTGGTTTAATGTATTTTAATTTAGAAAACTTTATTAAAGAGCATCTTACCTGGGTACTGCTTTTAAGTGCCCTTGTTGGAATTATTCCTGAATCTGGCCCTCATCTTATTTTTGTTTTTCTTTATGATCAAAAAATTATTCCTTTTTCAGTATTATTAACTTCATCTATTGTTCAAGATGGTCATGGTATGCTTCCTCTCTTTTCAGCTAGTTTAAAAGCTAGTATATGGACAAAAATATTTAATCTTTGTTTTGGAATAATCATAGGTGGAATTTTTTATCTTTTAGGTTATTAATTCAGAACTTTATAAAAAAATTGCCGATATTTTATATGACTTTAAGTTTTAAAGGAGGTTAATTATGCAAGATGCAGAAGTACAAACAGAAAATAAAGTACTTAATATTGAAATTCCTGCAATACCAGTTGTAATTCAAAAGGTATTAAATGTTTTAGAAAATCCTCATGCTAATGCCAATATAATAGCAGCAAATGTAGCTAGGGATCCTGGTCTTTCAGCAAAAATTCTAGGTGTAGCTAATTCAGCTTTTTATGGATTTTCTCATAAAATTACTTCCCTTCCACAAGCAATTATGATTCTTGGTCTAAATGCTTTAAAAGGGATATTAGTAACTCTTGCCTTATTAGAAAAAGAATATAGCAAAAAAGTCAAAAAAACTATTGTAAATCTCTGGCAACATTTAACTAGATCTGCTTATATTGCAAAAGAAGTGGCTATATCACTTAATTTTAAAAACAAATCAGATATTATAACTGCTGCACTTTTACATGATATAGGAAAAGCTATTATAGCATTAAATTTCCCAGAAAAAACATTAGAAATAGAAAAGTTAAAAAAAGAGAGGAATATGAATAGCATTGAAGCTGAAAAAGAAATATTGGGATTTTCTCATGAAGAAGTAAATTTTTTACTTTGTGAAAAATGGTCTTTATCGAATTTTATCAAATACCCTCTCTCTTTTCATCATCGTGTAAATCAAACAGAAAATTTTGTTAAAGAAATAGCCTTTATTCATTTTGTAGATGCTATAGCAAACAAAATAGAACCACAATCAGAAGCATTAGAAATATTAGGGATATCAGAAGCAAAAAAAGAAGAGATTATTTGGAAAGTAGAGTTTGGCAGATGATTAAATTTTTATTAACTAATTGAAGGGATGGTTTTGATTTCTTTTTTAGATAAAGAAGATTTTGGGAAAAAAAATATACTAAAAAAGTAGCCAGTTTCTTGTAAACAAGTTAATGAAGTAAGGCTTTGATGTATATAAGTTGTTTTTTTCTTTTCTAAAAAATGACATAATTTAAAATAATTTTTTTCTTCAGGTTTCCAAGGGATGAAAAGAAGTATTGAAGAATTATTTTGTTTATATAAAATTTTTTCAATTACTTCTTGCCAAATGTGCCAAAAATCTGCATAAGGGTCAAGGAAAATAAGGTCATATGATTGCTTTTGTATTAAAATATCATAACCATTATTTATTTTAAGAGCAGGCTTATTTAATAATCTTTCATAAGCCAAAATAGCTTTTTTATTTTTATCATAAAAATCAATACAATAATCCTTTTTCTTTTTTTCACAGATTTCTTTTACAAGCCATGCACTACCAGCATACTGGCAATTTTTAAGGTATGATTTTTGTAAATGATAAAGTGGTAGATAAGACCATCTTTCTTCAAAAGAAAGTATAATTTCTGGTCTTGTTTTATAAATAGGAAAACCACAAAAAGTATCAGCGTAATGAAAATGCTTTGTATATTTAAGTAACCAATTGACAATGGCAATAAGCCAGCTTTGTTTTAAAACATCTCCATAATTGCCTGGAGTATATTTAATTTCTAAAGGTTCTTCTAAACAAGATGGTTTAAAAATATAAAAAGGGCCTATCCCTCTTAAATTGTTTTCTAAAGGTAATCGATAAAGTTTATCTGGCATATAAAAATAAAGAAATGCTATTATAGCGCAAATAAAGGCATCAAGTGCTCCATCACTTACAATATTTTCAGGTAAAATTTTTATTTCTACATTTAAAACTTTTGGTAAGATAGCTAAAGTTTTTTCTATTAACATTTTTAATGCATTAGGAGAAGTTTTGTATTTTTTTAAAAGAGGTTCTTTTTCAAGCATAAAAAATAATGAAGCCCTAGGATGAGTTTCAATAATTGAGCCTACATAAGGAGAGATAAAAGAGACTAATTGCTGCGCTCTTAAAGGTACTGCCTGCATTGAGTTTGGCGATTGTACCCAATTCTTATTTTCTTTTAAAAGACAACGTAATGCAATATCTGAAATCCTCCATTTTCTTGTACTAGAAGAATAAGTTAATGGTGCATCAATAGCACAGCCAAGAAAAACTTTTTTTTGAACAAGATTTAATATTTCATCTAAAGCAGCTATTTGATATGGTGGTATTTCTAAAAATAACTTCTTTTTATCCCAAGACAGTTCACATACCCAAGAATTTTTAGCTCCAGCAATATCTATACCTAGAAATAGCATCAAAAATCACTAACAATTTGATATTGATTTGTCAACTTGACAAAAAAGAAACGCCGTTTTAAAAAGCTTAACACTGACAATGTATCGAAGACTTCATTTAATTAGATTTCTTTCCTATCAAATAAAAATTTTAGAAGATCAATGTAAAGGTTGCCAATTATGTGTATATGTCTGTCCTAAGCATTTACTAAAACTTTCTTCTCATACAAATGAAAAAGGTTATTTTGTTGTAGAATGGAAAGATATGGGCTGTATTGGTTGTGGTCTTTGTTATCATATTTGTCCTGAGCAAGCTATTAGAATTTATGCTGAGGTAAAAGAATGAGTAGGTTATATCTAAAAGGAAATGAAGCTATTGTTGAAGGTGCTTTAAGAGCAGGTTTAAATGCCTTTTTTAGTTATCCTATTACTCCAGCAAGTGAAATTATAGAAGCATTTGCTGAAAAATTTTTTGCTGATAGAGAAAGAGAAAAAAGAGGAGAAAGACCACTTTATCCAAAATTTAAAGTTTTTATGCAAATGGAAAGTGAGATTGCCTCAATTAGTGCAGTTATGGGAGGAGCTGCTGCTGGTTTTAGGGTGATGACAAGTTCATCTAGCCCTGGGATTAGTTTAAAAATGGAAGGTATTTCTTATCTTGCTGCTTGTGAGCTCCCATGTGTGATTGTAAATATTATGAGAGGTGGTCCAGGTTTAGGAAGCATTCAACCAGAACAAGGAGATTATTTTCAGGCAGTAAAAGGCGGTGGGCATGGAGATTATAAATTGATTGTTTTTGCACCAAATTCTGTTCAAGAGATGGCTGAACATACTATGTTGCTTTTTAATCTTACAGATAAATATCGAAATCCTGGTATGCTTTTAGCTGATGGTTATCTTGGTCAAATGAAAGAATCCATGGAAATACCAAAAATACCAATAGAGGAATATGAAAAACCATGGGCTGTAACTGGAATAGGAGAAAGAGAAAAACAAAATGTCATTGAATTTCTTTATCTTGTTCCTGAGCCTATGATAGAGGCAAAAAAAAGATTATTAAAGAAATATAAGGAAATAGAGAAAAATGAAATAAGATATGAAACTTATAAAATAGATGATGCTAAAATCTTGATTACAGCTTATGGTACTTGTTCTAGAGTAGCAAAGGCAGCTGTTGATTTGGCTAGGGAAAAAGGAGTAAAAGTAGGTTTACTTCGTCCTATTACACTATGGCCATTTCCTTATAAAATTTATGCTGAACTTACTAATTATCAAATTGATCGAGTGTTGGTAATAGAAATGTCATTTGGTCAATTTGTAGAAGATGTGCGTTTAGGAGTAGAAGGCAGGGCAGAAGTAAAACTCTATGCTTGTTATGGAGGAATTGTGCCTACAGAGGAGGATATTTGGGAAAAAATAAAGGAGATAGCTTGATGCGTGTTTCAGCTTTAATTCCAAAGTATCCAGAACCTGAAACATATTTAGGTCGTACACATTATTGTCCTGGTTGTGGACATGGCATTTTACATAAAATTTTAGGTGAAGTTATTGATGAATTAGGTATTAGGAAAAAAGTAATTTTGATTGAACCAATAGGTTGTTCTGTTTTAGCTCTTAATTATTTAAAAGTAGATGGGATTCAAGGACCTCATGGACGTGCACCAGCTATTGCCACTGCTGTAAAAAGACTTAGGCCAGAAAATATTGTTATTACTTATCAAGGGGATGGGGATCTAGCTGCTATTGGTACTAATGAAATATTGCATGCGGCTAATCGAGGTGAGCTTTTTACTGTTATATTTATTAATAATGCTGTTTATGGTATGACTGGAGGACAAATGGCTCCTACTACCCTTATAGGTCAAAAGAGTACTACTACACCAACAGGCAGAAAAGTAGAATATACTGGTTATCCTTTAAGAATTTGCGAACTGCTTAATACACTTGAAGCCCCAGTTTATTTAGAACGAGTAAGTCTTCATGATGTAGAACATATTTTACAAACTAAAGCAGCTATTAAAAAAGCCCTTTTAAAGCAAATAGAAAAAAGAGGTTTTTCTTTAGTGGAGGTATTATCAAATTGTCCAACAAATTGGAAAATGAGCCCAGAAGAATCTTGGGAATTTGTTAAAAATGAAATGGTAAAAATTTTTCCATTAGGAGTATTTAGAGATAAATGAAGATACAGATTATTATTGCTGGATTTGGTGGGCAGGGAGTATTATTTTTAGGAGATTTAATTGCTCATTCTGCTGTGAAAGAAGGGAAATATGTTACTTGGGTACCTTCTTATGGCCCAGAATCACGTGGAGGTACTTGTAATTGTCAAGTAATATTGGCTGATCAACCAATTGGTTCACCTGCTATTTCTCATCCAGATATTCTTATTGTTTTTAATACCCCTTCTTTTTATAAATTTCTTCCTTATTTAAAAACAAAAGGAATATTATTTTATGATAATTTTCTTATTAAGAAACCTACAATCAGAGAAGATGTGAAAATGTTTGGTGTTCCTGCATTTCAACTGAGCAAAATGGGTAATATGGTAATGATGGGTGCTTTTTTAGTTGTGACTAATTATATAAAGCTTGAAACAGTATTTCAGGTATTAAAAGAAAAACTTAAAGGGGGAAAAGAAAAATTTTTTCCTTTAAATAAAGAAGCTATTGAAAAAGGTATGCAATTTATTAAGGAGATTAAAGATGTGGCAACAACTTGATCCTATTTTAGTAAAAAAGATTAAAGCTAAGCTTGAAGAAGAACTTGATAAAAGAGAATTAGAAACAATTCAATACTGGTTAGAAGAAATTAATAAAATTTATGCTCGCCATCGTGATATAACTACATTGCAAAATGCTCTCAAAGAATTAATCCAACGTATGAGAAATAGGATGAGAGCCTTAAAAGAAAAACTTTAAGTTGATAAGATGAAAACTGAGGAAATTTTGAAATTAAGAAGTGAAATTGATATTTTAGATGAAAAAATTTTAGAGTTACTTAATCAAAGGGCTGAAATTGCTTTAAAAATTGGTAATATTAAAATTAAAAATAATCTCCATTTTTGGGATCCTCAACGGGAAAAAGAGATATTTAATCGTTTAAAATTGCTTAATAAAGGTCCTCTTTCTGATAAAGCTATTTTTAATATTTTTCATGAAATCATTACAGCCACAAGGGAATTACAATGTCCTACGAAAGTTACATTTCTTGGTCCCGAAGCTACATTTAGTCATATGGCTGCTATTAAACATTTTGGCAAAGCTGCACTTTTTTATCCAGTAGCAACAATTAAAGATGTTTTTCATGAAGTAGAAAAAGGACATTATGATTATGGTGTAGTACCAGTAGAGAACTCAATTGAAGGTGTAGTAGCTTTTACATTAGATATGTTTATGCAATTTAATTTAAACGTTTGTGGCGAGATTTATTTAAAAGTAAATCATTATCTAGCTTCAATTACAAGAGAAAAAAAAGATATTGAGAAAATTTATGCTCATCCACAAGCTGCTGCTCAATGTCGAGAATGGTTAGCATCTAACTTACCTAATATACCTATTGAAGAAGTAGTTAGTACAGCTTTAGCAGCTCAAAAAGCGAAAGAAGATCCAAAAGCAGCAGCTATTACTACTAAATTGGCAGCAGAAAAATATGGTCTTTATATTCTTGAAGAACACATAGAGGACTTTGCTCATAATACTACACGTTTTTGGATAATAGGACATCAATTGCCAAAACCTACAGGCCATGATAAAACCTCTTTGATTTTTGCTACACCTCACAGACCTGGAGCTCTTTACGAAGCATTAAGACCTTTTGCAGAAAGAAAAATCAATTTAACAAAACTTGAATCACGGCCTATGAAAAGTCTTCCTTGGCATTATCTTTTTTTTGTAGATTTAGAAGGACATTATAATGATAAAATCATTAAGGAAGCAATAAATGAATTAAAAGAAATTTGTGCTTATCTTAAACTCTTAGGTTCGTATCCTCGGGCACAAACAATTGACCTTTAGTTTTTAAAAAACCGATTATTATAATAAAAGATTTTTTCTTGTCATAAAATAGTGAACATGATAAGATGCAAAAAGGAGTAAGCTATGCCTGTTTTTGTATGGGAAGGTAAAACTGCTGAAGGGAAGACAATCAGAGGAGAATTTGAAGCCTCTAATGTTAGTGTTGTTCGTCATAGATTAAGGCATCAAGGTATTACACCAATAAAAGTTGTACCTAAAACTAAAAAACTTGAAGATTATCTTCCTTTTTTAAAAGGTAAAGTCAAAGAAAAGGATCTAGTTATATTTACTCGACAACTAGGAACAATGTTAAATTCTGGTGTGCCAGTAGTTAGAGCATTGGATGTGCTTTCTATTCAGCAAAAAAATAAACTTTTTAAAAAAGTGCTTCAAGAGGTTAAAACAGAAGTAGAAGGTGGTTCTACACTAGCTGATGCTTTTAAGAAATACCCTCATATATTTGATGAACTTTTTGTTAATATGGTGGCAGCAGGTGAAACTGGTGGTGCTTTAGATCAAGCTTTGGAAAGATTAACAATTTATAAAGAAAAGGCTTTAGCTCTTAAAAGAAAAGTAAAAGGAGCTATGGTTTATCCAATTATTACATTAATGGTAGCAATAGCAGTTGTGGCTGTTATTCTTGTTTATGTAATCCCTTCTTTTCAAAAAATATTTGCTGATTTTGGCACAAGTTTACCTGCACCTACACAGTTTGTTATTAATTTAAGTATGTGGTTTAGAAAGTATTTTCTTCAACTTTTTATGATAATTTTTGGAGTTATTATTGGAGTTCGCCTTTGGCAAAGGACAGAAAGTGGGAAAAAAATTTTTGATAAACTTCTTCTTACCATACCTTTGATAGGAACTTTATTACAAAAAACAGCTATTGCCCGTTTTTCTCGCACACTATCAACAATGTTACAGAGTGGTGTTCCTATTTTGCAGAGTTTGGATATTGTAGCTAAAACATCTGGTAATAAAGTTATAGAAATTGATTTACAAAAAGTAAAATTAGAAGTAAGTCGTGGTCAAACATTAGCAAGTTCTATGGGCGAGATGAGGATTTTTCCTCCATTAGTAGTACAAATGGTAGCTGTAGGAGAAGAGACAGGAGAATTAGAGAAAATGCTTTCAAAAGTAGCAGATTTTTACGAAGAAGAAGTAGATGCTGCTGTTGAAGCATTAACTTCCATGTTAGAACCAATGATGATTGTTTTTCTTGGTGGAATTATTGGTGGTTTAGTAGTGGCTCTCTATCTTCCTATATTTAAACTGGGTGCAGTGGTGGGTGCTTAAGAATTGTGTTAAGTGTGGAAGATGTCTTTCTGTCTGCCCAATTTATAAAATAAGTGGACATGAAAGACTTTCTCCTAGAGGAAAATTAAATCTTATAGAACTTTATCAAGAAGGTATTCTTCATCCTTCTCCTTTATTTATAGAAACAATTAGTGCCTGTATTTCATGTGGACAATGCGAAGAAAGATGTGTTTTAAATCTTCCTATTAAAGAAATTATTCATCAATTGCGAGAAAAACTTTGGTCTCATCAAAAAATTCAATTTTATCGTGCTTGGTTAATAAGCAATATTTTGGCATCAAGAGGTATTCTTTGGCGTTTATTAGCTATGTTTAAACAATTTTCACCCTTACCTTTTTCTTTTGCTCAAAAACCATTTTTACCACAAAATATTAAATCTTCAGGTAAAAAAACAGTAGGTATTTTTGTTGGATGTATAACTAATTTTATTTATCCTCATTTAGGTTATAAGCTTTTAAAATTATTAAAATATTTAAACTATGAAATATTTATTCCAAATGAACAAGTTTGTTGTGGGCTTATGGCTTATAATTTAGGAGATAGAGAAATAGCTTTTACATTGGCTCAAAAAAATATTGATGCTTTTAAAAATAAAAAAATAGATTTTATTCTTACTCCTTGTGCTTCTTGCTATCATCATTTAACTACTTTCTCTCTTTATCAGGAAACAGGCTTATCAAAGAAAGTAATGGAGCTTAATAGATTTTTGTTCAATAATAAAATTCCTTTTATTTTTCTTAATCAAAAATTAACTTGGCATGATCCCTGCCATCTTTATTATCACCATAATATTTGGGAAGAACCAAGGGAATTGCTTAAAAAAATAGGTATTTTTGTTGAATCTAGCCCAAATGGTATGTGTTGTGGACAAGGAGGTAGTTTTTCTATTAATTTTCCTGAATTATCTAAGAAAATGCTTGAAAAAAGAATAAATTTTATTAAAAAAACAAAAGCTGATATTGTTGTTACTAATTGTATGGGTTGTCTTATCCAATTAAAGACTGGTTTAGGAAAAGAGAAAGTAAAACATATTTTGGAACTAATTGCTTAAAATAGGTCTTTTTTACTTTTGGCTCTTTTGGTAGCCATTTTTCAAGCAATTTATTTATATTTTCTAATAAATTACGTAATGTTTTAATAACACTTTTTTTCACTAAAGGAAGTGATGGGTCATTTTCCATCTCTTCTAATTTTTTATCCCATTTTTCAATCTGCTGATGTATATCCTTTAATAATTCAGAAAATTTTGCCTCAGTATTAGCCCATGCATTAACACTTATAAGACAAAATAAACAAAAAAATAAGTATGTTCTTATCATATCAATTTTCAAAAATCTCTTGTGTAAAGATTGCTTTTTCTCTTTCTGCACCAGTAGAAATAATACTTATAGAGATACCTAAAAATTCAGAAATAAAATTAAGATATTTTTGAGTAGCTTTTGGTAGATTTTCAAATGTTTTTCCTTTAAGGCTTTCTTGCCAACCAGAAAATACACGATAAATTGGTTTACATTGAGAAATAGTCTTTAAAGAAGCAGGAATATAATCTATAATTTCCCCATTATATTCATATCCAATACATACTTTAATTTCATCAAGTCCTGTAAGGACATCCAGTTTAGTTAAAGCAAGTTTTTTTACTCCACTTAATCGAATTGATTCCTTTACCACCACTAAATCTAACCAACCACAACGGCGTGGTCTGCCTGTAGTAGCGCCATATTCATTACCTTTTTTCCTTAAATAATCTCCCAAAGAGTCTTTTAATTCTGTAGGAAATGGGCCACCTCCTACTCTTGTAGTATAAGCTTTACAGACACCTATAATTGTATCAATAGCAGTGATTGGAAAACCTGCTCCAGCACAAACACTACTAGCTACAGTATTAGAAGAAGTTACATAAGGATAAGTGCCATGGTCTATATCTAAATGCGTTCCCTGTGCCCCTTCAAATAAAATATTTTTACCCTCATCATTTGCCTTCCATAAAAAATGAGCAACATTTTTTACAAAAGCACGTAATTTTTCCGCATAATTGAGATAAGTTTTAGCAACTTCTTCAAAATTAACTTCTTTAGCATTTAAATAATGAGTAAGATAAAAATTTTTTTCTTCAATTTTTATTTTTAATTTTTCCAAAAATACTTCTTCATCCATAAGGTCAATCATTCTTATGCCAGTACGGGCAGCTTTATCTTCATAACAAGGGCCAATGCCACGTCCTGTTGTGCCAATCTTTTTCCCCCCTTTTTTTGCTTCTCTAGCAAGATCAATAGCCTTATGATAAGGCATAATAATATGTGCTTTTTCACTAATTAATAAACGTTCAGGTGTAATTTCAATTCCTCTTTTTTTTAATTCTTCTATTTCTTCAAGCAAAACACCTGGATCAATTACTACACCATTACCAATACAACATATTTTATCAGGGTGTAAAATGCCAGAAGGGATAAGGTGAACAATATATTGTTCTCCTTTTACAACAATAGTATGACCAGCATTATTCCCTCCTTGAAATCGAACAATTATATCAGCCTTTTCTGTTAAAAGATCAATTATTTTCCCTTTACCTTCATCTCCCCATTGTAATCCAATAACTACTACATTAGGCATGATTATCTCCAAAGAATTTTAATTTTATAAGCCTAGAGTTGCAGCAATAGTTTCACCAAAAGCTTTAGCTGCATGAGGGCCATTGGCAGTAATGATTTTTCCATCTTTTTCAACAGATTTGCCTGTATAAATAGCTCCTGCCCTTTCTAAAGCTCTTGCTTCAGAAGACCAAACTGTTGCCTTTTTACCTTTTAATATACCTGCATTTGCCAATGTTACTGGAGCAATACAAATAGCTGCTATAACTTTATCTTTTTCCAGAGCTTCTTTTATTAACTTATGTGCAGTTTTATCATTCCAATATTGTGTTGCTCCTATACCACCAACAAAGATAATTGCATCATAATCATCTATTTTAATATCCTTAAGTAATATATCTGGTTTATAAACTCCTCCCAACATCCCTTTTGCTGGTGTAAGAGAAGTAGAGGCTACAATAACTTTTGCTCCTTTTTCTTCTAAAACTTCTTTTGTAACAAAAAGTTCTTCATCTCTAAAATTATTTTCAGCAATAATCATAACTATTTTAACATCATTACTAAAAACATTGCTCCATACAAATAAAAATAAAACCATTAAAATTATTTTCTTCATTTTTTTACCTCCTTTTTTTCTAATTACCTTAGTGCCAAAAGGCTGTCAAGGATAATACAGCTAACTTTTTCCTGCCAATATGATAATATTTAATATATGATAAACTTACTTATTAAACATCTTTCAAATTACTCTAAGATCTGTCTTTGCGGTTTAGAAGGCAGCGCATTGGCTTATATTTTAGCTAAATTACAAAATGTTTTTAAAAGACCTTTTTTAATCATTTCTCCAGATATAGATAAGGCACAAAAATTAAGTGAAGCTTTAAATTTTTTTCTATCTTCTAAAATTTTTTCTCCGCTTGAACAAAAAGTGTTTCTTTTGCCCGAAGAATTATTATTGCCTTATACTGGAATAAGTCCAAGACCAGAAATTATTGCTAAACAATTTAATGCCCTTTTTGGTTTGCTTAATATAGAAAATCCCATAGTAATTACCACTCCAAGAATGCTTATGTCTTTTTTTATGCCTATTGATGTATTTAAAGAAAGAACACAAATTTATGAAAAAGGAGAAGAATTAGAAAGGGAAAAATTTATTAATTTTTTACAAACATTGGGTTATGAACATTTATCTATTGTGGAAAGTCCAGGTGAGTTTAGTGTTAGGGGTAATATTATTGATATTTTTTGTCCGCTTTATTTTCTTCCACTGAGATTAGAATTTTTTGGTGATATTTTAGAATCCATACGTCTGTTTAATCCTGTTACTCAACGCTCTGAATATCATTTAAATGAATTTATTTTAATTCCAGCAAATCCTATTCCATATCAAGAAGATGCTTTTAAAAAAGCTTATAAACGCTTTAAAATCCCTATTTTAGAAGCACCATTACATCAACCTGGAATAGAAGATTTTTTCCCACTTTTTTATGAAAAAACTAATACTCTATTTGATTATCTTCCTAAAGAGACTATTTTTTGTCTATTGGAACCAGAAAATATTGAAAAAAGGGCAGAAGAGTTTGAAAAAAAATTAAAAATTCATCTTGAAGAACTTTCTCATGAAAAAAGACCATATTTACCTTTTGAATTAACCGCAATTTCTTTTAAGACAATAAAAAATGAAATTAAATTTAAAAAACAGATTTTGATTTATTCTTTACCTATTTTGAAAAAATTGCCTACAGTAGAATTTAAGTCAAAAATGCCTTTTTCTCATATTTTGCCAAAAGAAAAATATCTTTATTTTCGTTCTTATTTAGAAAATTGGCTAAAAGAAGGTTATTCTATAAATCTTATTGCTAGTGATAAGTATAGTAAAAAACAGTTAACTAGCTTAATAGAAAGTTGGGGTTTTTCTTTTTCTTTAAAAACATCACCTCTTGAATCAGCACCTGGAATAAATATTTATTGTGGCAATTTGTCAGAAGGTTTTGAATTTCCCGAAGAAAAAGTTGTGTTTTTGGGAGAAAATGATTGGAGGACAAAGGAAAGGATTGTTATAGAGAAAAATAAAGAGGATTTTTTGCCTGTTAGCAGTTTTGAAGATTTAAAAGAAGGTGATTTGCTTGTTCATGTAGAACATGGTATTGGACGATATATAGGATTAAAAACCATTACCAGTGGAGGTATTACTGGTGATTTTCTAGTAATTGAATATCAGGGAGGAGATAAATTATATTTACCTGTAGATAGATTACATCTTGTACATAAATATAGAGGGATAGAAGATAAAATACCTCCCTTAGATAGACTTGGTGGACGCACTTGGAATAGAACAAAACAGCAGGTTAAAAAGGCTGTAGAAAAGGTTGCAAAAGAACTCCTTGAACTCTATGCAAAACGTCTTGCCCAACCTGGTTATGCCTTTTCACCTCCAGATAGCTTATTTTATCAATTTGTTGAAAGTTTCCCTTATCCTGAAACCCCTGATCAACAAAGAAGTATTAATGAAATATTAGAAGATATGATGTGTCCTCGACCTATGGAAAGATTATTATGTGGTGATGTTGGCTTTGGAAAAACAGAGGTAGCTATAAGGGCAGCATTTAAAGCTGTTCTTGATGGAAAACAAGTAGCAGTATTGGTACCAACAACTATTTTAGCCGAACAACACTATCTTACCTTTAAAGAGCGTTTAAAGGATTTTCCTGTCAATATTGCTTGTCTTAGTCGTTTTCGTTCTTCTAAAGAACAAAAAGATATTTTGCAAAGATTAAAAAAAGGAGAGATTGATATTATTATTGGGACTCATCGCATTTTACAAAAAGATGTAATATTTAAAGACTTAGGTCTTTTAATTATAGATGAGGAACATCGATTTGGTGTAAGACAAAAAGAGCATTTAAAAACATTAAAATCTAATGTAGATGTCCTTAGTTTAAGTGCTACTCCTATTCCCAGAACCCTTTATCTTTCTTTGCTTGGTATAAGAGATTTAAGTATTATTGAGACACCACCTCCTGGTAGAAGGCCGATAATGACTTATTTAGCTAAATTTAATCCGCTTCTTATCAAGGATGTCATAAAAAGAGAGGTTGAAAGAGGTGGTCAGGTGTTTTTTGTTCATCCAAGAGTAAAAGGGATTCCTGGCTTGGCAAGATTTTTAAAAAAGCTTTTGCCAGAAATACGTCTTGGCATTGCTCATGGACAGATGTCAGAAAGAAAGTTAGAAAATGAAATGCTTAAATTTCTTAAGCATGAAATAGATGTACTTTTGTGTACAAATATTATTGAATCTGGATTAGATATTCCAAATGCTAATACAATCATTATCAATCGTGCTGATTTGTTTGGATTAGCTCAACTTTACCATTTAAGAGGACGGGTAGGTAGAAGTCATCGTCAAGCATATGCATATCTATTGGTGCCAGGGAAAAAGCTTATTACTAAAGAAGCACAAAAGCGTTTAAGAGCCCTCCTTACTTATACAGAGCTTTCTTCTGGTTATAAGCTTGCTCTTTATGATTTAAAACTACGAGGAGCTGGGCAAATATTAGGCACAGCTCAGTCTGGCCATATTGCTGCTGTAGGTTATGAGATGTATTTAGAACTTTTACAAAAAGCAGTTAAAGCCTTAAAAGGAGAAAGTTTAAAAGAGGAAATTGAACCAGAGTTAAAATTACCTATTATGGCATATATTCCAGAGTCTTATGTGCCTGATGAAAATCAACGCATTATTTTTTATCGCCGTTTAAGTCAAGTAAAAGATGAAGAGGAATTAAAGGAATTAGAAAAAGAAATGATAGATAGATATGGTCAACTGCCTAAAGTAGTAGAAAATCTTTTTCAACTTTTACACTTGAAGCTTTTCTGTCGGCAATTTAGAATCAGTCGTCTTTATACAAAAAATGGATGGTTAAAAATTGTGTTTGAAAAAGAGACTCCTATTTCTTCTGAAAAAATGGTAAAATTTCTTTCTGAGCGTCCTAGCTATCGTTTTAATCCTAAAGGGGAATTGGAGATACCTTTAAGGCATGAAGATATATTAAAAAAGGCAAAAAAGGTGTTAGTAGCTCTTAAGGAAGTGATAAATGTATAGACTTTCTGATTATGATTATTTTTTACCAAAAGAATTAATCGCTCAAGAACCTCCAGAAAGAAGAGAAAAAGCAAGGCTTTTAATTTTAAATAAAAAAACTGGTGAAATAATACATACAAAATTTTCCCAAATTATAGATTTTTTAAATAAAAATGATGTGCTCGTTATAAATGATACAAGGGTTATTCCTGCTCGTCTTATTGGAAGGAAGATTACAGGTGGTAAAGTAGAAATATTATTACTTTCTTTTGATCCTATAAAAGTAAAAGATAAAGTCTTTACTACTGAAGCACTTTTAAAAGCATCTCGTGCTCCTAAACCTGGACAATACATTTATTTTGAAAATGGATTAAAGGCAGAAGTTTTGAGTTATGATAAAGGAAAGGTAATCTTGCGTTTTATTGCAGATTGTCCATTTTATGAGATATTAAATAAGATTGGTCGAATTCCTCTTCCTCCTTATATTAAAAGAGAAGATAGACCAGAGGATAGAAAAAATTATCAAACAGTTTATGCTGCTAAAAATGGTTCTGTAGCAGCACCTACTGCAGGTCTTCATTTTACTAAAGAATTATTAAATGCTATTTCTGCTAAAGGAATAGAGATTGTCCGTCTTACTCTTCATGTAGGCTATGGTACTTTTTTGCCAGTAAAAGTAGATGATATAAGGAAGCATAAAATGCATGGAGAAACTTATGAAATTTCAGAAGAGGCAGCCAATGCTTTAAATCATGCTTTAAAATTAAAAAAAAGGATTATTGCAGTTGGTACAACTAGCACAAGACTTTTAGAATATCAAATGACAAAATATGGTGAAATTAAGCCAGAAAAGGGTATTTGTGATTTGTTTATCTATCCTGGATATAAATTTAAAATTGTTAAAGCTATGATTACAAACTTTCATTTGCCAAAATCTACTTTAATTATGCTTGTTTCTGCATTTGCTGGTCGTGATTTAATTTTTAAAGCCTATCATGAAGCAATTAAAAGGCAATATCGATTTTATAGTTATGGTGATGCCATGTTTATCATTTAAAGGTAATTCTTTAACATTTTATGTTGAAGCAAGAGATGGACAGGCAAGAGCAGGTATTTTAGAAACACCTCATGGTATTATTCATACACCTGTTTTTATGCCTGTTGGTACACTCGCTAGTGTTAAAGCGCTTACTCCAGAAGATTTAAAAGAAATCGGAGTGGAAATTATTTTAGGTAATACTTATCATCTTTATCTTCGTCCTGGTATAGAATTGATTGCACAATTTAATGGACTGCATCAATTTATGCACTGGGATAGACCAATTTTAACTGATAGTGGTGGTTTCCAAATTTATAGTCTTGCAGCTAAAAGAAAAATCACAGAAGAAGGTGTATTTTTCCGCTCTCATATAGATGGCTCTTTACATTTTCTTACACCAGAAAAAGTAATAGCTATTCAGGAAACATTTGGAGCAGATATTATTACATGTTTTGATGAATGTATGCCTTATCCAATAGATTATGATTATGCAAAAAAATCTTTGGAGCTTACTTTACGTTGGGCAAAACGTTGTAAAATAGCTCATCATAAGGAACAGGCTCTTTTTGGTATTGTACAGGGTGGGGTTTTTTTAGATCTTCGTCGTGAAGGGGCAGAAAGATTAATAGAGATGGGCTTTGATGGTTATGCTATAGGTGGATTAAGTGTAGGAGAACCAAAGGAAAGGATGTGGGAAGTAATAGAAACAATGGATGAGGTTTTGCCATTCAATCAGCCTCGTTATGCTATGGGGATTGGATTGCCTGAGGATATAGTTGAAAGTGTGTGGAGAGGAGTAGATATGTTTGACTGTGTAGTGCCTACTCGCCATGCTCGCACTGGTACACTTTTTACTTCTTTTGGTCGTCTTGTTATTCGACATGCCTGTTATGCTAAAGATGAACGTCCTATTGATGAAAATTGCAATTGTTATGTCTGTAGACATTATAGTCGGGCTTATCTTAGACATCTTTTTTTAAATAAAGAAATATTAGCATATCGTTTAAATAGTTATCATAATATTTATTATTTTATTAATCTTATGAAAGAAATAAGAGAGGCAATTTTAAAAGGATGTCTTGCGGAATTTAAAAAAACATTTTATGAAAGACGAAATCAAAATAAGGAGGAAATGACTAATGGAATTTTTTAATTTGGCTTGGGCAATGGCTTCACCCCAACAGGGTAGTCCTCAAGACGGGGGAAGTATTTTGGCTGCCTTTTTACCTCTTCTTATTATATTTGCCATTTTTTATTTTTTGCTCATTCGTCCTCAACAGAAACAAGCTAAAAAACACAGAGAGCTTTTACAGAATTTGAAAAAAGGTGATTGGGTAGTGACTGCTGGTGGATTGCGTGGCCGAGTAATAAATGTGACAGATACAGTAGTAACACTTGAGCTTCCACCAGATAATGTAAAGGTAAAAATCACTAAGAATTATGTAATGGGATTGCTTAAGCCAGAAAGCGAATAAAAATTAAGATGAAGAGGCTTAAGTGGCGTGGTTTAATAGTAATATGTGTTTTGATTTTGGCAATAATTTATTTAATCCCTACTTTTGTAAGTGAATTGCCTTCATGGTGGAAGGAATTTTTACCACAAAATAAAATTCAATTAGGTCTTGATCTAAAAGGTGGTATTCATTTAGTACTTGGAGTAAAGGCAGAAGAGGCAGTTAAAACAAGTGTAGATAATTTGGCTGATGAGATAGAGACAAATTTAAGAGAAGAAAAATTACCCTATTTAGAAGTAAAAAGAGAAGGCTTAAAGGATATTAAAGTTATACTTGTAAGAAAAGAAGATGTGGAACATTTTAAAAAGATTATTGAAGAAAAAATACCAGACCTTCTTTGTAAAGGTGCCGAAAGAAAAGATAGACTAGAGATAGTGAAGTTAAGTTTAAAATCTGAGAGAGAAGGTGAGATAAAAAGAATGGCTATTGTTCAGGTATTAGAGACTATCAGAAATAGAATAGATCAATTTGGTGTAGCAGAGCCTGATATACGTCTTCAAGGTAGGGAAAGGATTTTAGTTCAGTTGCCAGGGATAAAAGACCCACAAAGGGCAATAAATATCATTAGTCGTACAGCTAGACTTGAATTTAAGTTATTGGCAGAAGAAGCTAGTATAGAGGAGGCTTTAAAAGGTAATATTCCACCTGGTTGTGAAATTCTTTATGGTATTAAAGAAGACCCACTAACACATAAAAAGATTAAAATTCCTTACCTTGTGAAAAAACGTACCCTTCTTACTGGAGATTATATTGCAGATGCACGTGTTCTGATTGATCCAGAATTGAATGAGCCATATGTTGCTATTACGTTTAATAAACAAGGGGCGAGGATTTTTGCTAGAATAACTGAAGCTAATGTAGGTAAAAGATTAGCAATCATTTTAGATAATAGAGTGCATTCTGCTCCAGTAATTAGGGAAAAAATTCCACATGGTGAAGCGAGGATTACTGGTGCATTTACTTTAGAAGAGGCTAGAGATTTAGCAGTAGTTCTAAGAGCTGGAGCACTACCTGCCCCTATAAGAATTTTAGAAGAGCGCACAGTAGGGCCTTCTTTAGGTCAAGATTCTATTCGTAAAGGTGTAAAAGCTTCAATTATTGCTGGATCATTGGTAATAATTTTTATGATAATTTATTATGGTTTTTCTGGTATTATTGCTGATATAGCTTTAATGGTTAATCTTATTTTGCTTTTGGCAGGTCTAGCTATGTTTCAAGCAACCCTTACTTTACCAGGTATTGCAGGTATTGCTTTAACTATTGGGATGGCGGTGGATGCTAATGTGCTTATTTTTGAACGTATTCGAGAAGAATTGCGTTTAGGACGTACAATTCGTTCAGCTATAGAGGCTGGATATCGTAAAGCTTTTTGGACTATTTTTGATGCTAATACTACTACTTTACTAACAGCTTTAATTCTTTTTCAATTTGGTACAGGTCCAGTAAAAGGTTTTGCTGTTACTTTAAGTTTAGGTATTTTGGCTAATATGTTTACAGCTGTTTTTATGTCCAAAGTAATTTTTGATTATTTAATTTATCGGTTTAATATGAGAAAATTGAGTATTTAGGGATAAAAAATATGGGATTAACATTAATTAAATCTGATATTAATATTGATTTCCTCCGTTGGCGCAACTGGGCTATAAGTCTTTCACTTTTTATTATATTTGTTGGATTAATCTCTCTCATACTAAGAGGTGGCCCTAAATATGGTATTGATTTTGCTGGAGGAACGTTGATTCAGATTAAATTTTTTAAACCTGTTAAGATAGATATGATTCGAGAGGTATTAAAAGGACTTAAAATTAAAGATGTAACAGTACAACGTTTTGGTAAAATAGAAGAAAATGAATATCTTATTCGTATGCCTTTAGCTATTGATAGCTTAAAACGGATTTCTGAATCTCTTAAAGAAGTTTTAGAAGAAAAACTTGGTAAAAATAGTGTTGAAATAAGACGGGTTGAAATGGTAGGCCCAAAAGTTGGGAAAGATTTAAGAAGAAAGGCACTTTTAGCCCTTTTTTATGCTGTTTTAATCATTGGTATATATATTTCAGGTCGATTTGAAATGAAATGGGGGACAAGCCTTATTATGGCAGCAGCTTTATTTGGTGTTGTTTATATATTTTTGCTTCTAAAAGCACCTCTTTCATTTTTGGTTCTTATTGCTTTTATTACTACGCTTTTCCTCTATGCTCTGCTTAATTTGCGTTTTGCTTTAGGTGCCATTTTGGCACTTGTTCATGATGTTCTTATTACATTAGGTATATTTTCCCTTTTAAATAAAGAAATAGACCTTTTAATTGTAGCTGCATTTCTTACCATTATTGGTTATTCTTTAAATGATACTATTGTTGTTTTTGATCGTATTCGTGAAAATATGCGAAAAGCAACAAAGGAAAGGTTTACTTCAATAATCAACCGTAGTATTAATGAAACGCTTAGCCGTACAGTTCTTACTTCAGGTACCACTTTAATGGCTTTACTTGCTTTATATCTTTTTGGTGGTGGTGTAATTCATAATTTTGCTTTTGCTCTTTTAATCGGTGTTATAGCAGGTACATATTCTTCTATATTTATTGCTAGCCCTGTTCTTAGTTTATTGGAGGGAAGACAATTATTTTTATTAAAAACTAAAAAAGCGAGGTAAGCTATGAGAAAGTTTATTATTTTTTTTATTTTTTTAGGATGTTTTGTTTTCTCTTTATCAGCAGATGAGCTTTATGTTGTTAAGAGGGGAGATACACTGTGGGATATATGTGAGAAGTATTATCAAGATCCATTTTTATGGCCAAAACTCTGGCAAATTAATCCTCAAATAACGAATCCTCATTGGATTTATCCAGGTGATGTTTTATGTCTTAAAGAAACACCAGAAGCACTTATTGAAGCAACTAAAAAGATAGAAGGGCAAAAGAAAAAAGAAATTTCTTTTGATTGGCGTTATTTAGAAGCAGTAGGTTATTTATTACCTTATAAGGAAAAATCAATGGGTGAAATTATAAAGGCAGTGGGTGAGGACAAAGTTATTTTAGGTCAAGGAGATAAAGTATTTATAAGATTTAAAGAAAATGTTAAGCCAAAATTAGGTACTATTTGGACTATATTTCGCATTTCACCAGTAATAAAGCATCCTGTTACTGGAAAAAATGTTGGTTATATTCATGAAATACTTGGCACGGTTAAATTGACTCATATTTATCAAGATATGGTAAAAGCACAAATTGTTCGTTCTTATGATGTTATTTATGTTGGAGATTATTTAAAACCTTATGAAGCTTTTAAGCTATTTTCCATTTCCAATGAAAAGCCTAAAAATATTAAGGCTTATATTGTAGCAAGTAGAGCAAAAATTACTGAAATTGGTTGGCCTGAAGTAGTTTATATTGATGCGGGAGAAGAACAGGGATTAAAGCCAGGTCAAATTTTAGATATCTTTCGTGAAAAGAAAAATTTTCCTCCTTTACCTCTTGGCCAAGTTCTTATTATCCATGTTACTCCAAAAACAGCCACTGCTATTATACTAAAATCAAAATATCCATTTCACAGTGGTGACTTAGTAACAGCCTTAAAATAATGGATCTTTATTGGCTGGCATTACCATTTCTGCCAAGGATAGGAAATCAGACTTGGATGAAATTATTAAACCACTTTGGCTCTCCAAAGGAGATCTTTTCTGTTCCTGCTAAAGAACTTAAATTTTTTGGATTACATGAGGAGACAATTAAAATCATTATCTCTGGACAATGGAAGAAAAAAGCTGAAGCTCTTTTTAAAAAAATAAAAAATTTGGGATTAGAAATTATTACTTATAATGATGATAAATATCCAAAATTATTGAAAGAAATTTTTGATCCACCTCTTATATTATATATTAAAGGGAATAAAGATTTATTAAATACTACTTGTATAGCAATTGTTGGTACAAGGAGAGCTAGTTTTTATGGGATAAAAATGGCTACAAAATTGGCTATTGGCTTGGCTGAATCTGGTATAACAGTTGTTAGTGGTCTTGCCCGTGGAATTGATGCAGCTGCTCATAAAGGAGCTCTTCAAGCCAAAGGGAAAACTATAGCTGTTTTAGGTTGTGGCTTAGATGTAATTTATCCAAAAGAAAATGAAAAACTCTTTAATGAAATTGCTGAAAAAGGAGCTCTTATTTCTGAATTTTTGCCAGGCACACCACCTTTAGCACATAATTTCCCTATACGTAATCGGATTATAAGTGGTCTTTCATTAGGAGTGGTTGTTGTAGAAGCTGCTTTAAAAAGTGGTTCTTTGATTACTGCTAATCTTGCGTTAGAACAAGGGAAAGAAGTATTTGCTGTACCAGGCCCAATAGATGAATCCCGTAAAGGGACTCATAATTTGCTTAAACAAGGAGCAAAACTAGTAGAGGATGTCTCAGATATCTTAGAGGAATTTCATTTTTATTCAAAAACAGTTACTTTAAATTTAGATCCTTTACAAGAAAAAATCCTTTCTCTTTTAGATACACCTAAGACTTTAGAAGAAATAGCCATTATTTTAAATGAAAATATTACTAATCTTTCTGCTACTTTGACTTTGCTTGAGGTTCAAGGATTAATAAAACAATTGCCAGGAAAGCAATATATAAAAATTTAAGGGGTGAAATATGAAAGTAGAAGAAATAATGAATACAAAGATAGAATTTATAGAGGCCAATGCTACTGTATATGATGCTATAGAAAAAATGGTTGATAAAAGGATCAGATCTTTGGTTGTGAAGCCTAGAGATGAAAATGATGTTTATGGAGTGATAACAGTAAGAGACATAGTTTTTAGAGTTTTAAATAAAAATCTTGATCCAAATAAAGTAAAAATAGAAGAAATTGCATCAAAACCTCTAGTATGTGTTGATAAAGATATAGATATAGAGCATGTAATAAAATTGATGGAAAAATTTAATATTGCAAGGGTTTTTGTATGTGAGAAAGGAAACCTTTTAGGAGTAGTTGCTCTATTAGATGTGATGTCTGGCTCATTAATTAAAAGAGTAAGAGGGGGATGTATTGCTTAAGAAACTATTTTTTGGTGGTAAAATAGAACAAAAAGTTATTGAAAAGATAAAAAAACACATAGAAATACTTTGTTCTGCCTGTGAAACTTTTAGAATAGCACTTGAAAAGCAAGATAAAAATTTAATATCTAATGTTTTTGAATTGGAAAGAGAAGGAGATATAGTTAGGAGAGAGATTGTTTCAGATATTTTTATAGGTGCTTTTTTGCCATTTTTACGTCCAAATATATGTAAATTTGTTGAGATAGTAGATAATGCACTTGATGCAGTAGAAGATGCAGCATTTGAATATTTGGATTTGGAATTAGATGGGGAGATCAGAAGTGATTGTATAAAAATTGCAAATATAAATTTTAAGATGTGTGAAATACTCTCAATTGCTTTTGAAACATTGCTTACTGGTAAGGATTTAAGAGAAAAAAATTTGGTAATAAGAATTTATGAAAAGAAAATTGATGAGATAAAGCATGATTTGATGAGAAAATTGAGAGAAAAAGATATAAAAAATTTTTGGGAAGGTAAAATAATTTCAGATTTTATAACATATCTAGCAAATGTTAGTGATATTATTGAAGATGCTAGTGATTATCTTCAAATAATAAATGTAAGTATGAGATAACATATTTTTATGAAAGAAATTTTCCCAATTATTGCCTGTTGTTTTATTGCCTTTGGTATTGGTTCAAATGATACATCAAATGCGCTTAGCATATGTATAGGATGTGGAATAATAAATTTTAAAAAAGCTATTTTTTGGTTTGGGTGCTTTGTTTTAATTGGCATTTTATTACAAGGACAAAAAGTAATGAAGACAGTTGGTCGAGATATTTTAGAAATAAATTTTTTTATTTTAACCGTATCTTTATTTGTGTCTGCCTTTTTGATTGTCATTTTTAATTGGAAAAAACTACCACTTTCTACTCATCAAGTGATAATTGGTAGCTTAGTAGGTTCTGGTGTTGCTTTTGATATAGATGTTAACTTTTTTTCTTTTTTAAAGATTGCTATTTCATGGGTTATATCTCCTTTAGGCGCATTTTTACTGGCTATGATATTGTATAGAATAATGGAAAAGACAATTTCTAAATTGCCTTTATTTTATATTGAAAGAGTACTTAAAATCTTATTACTTATGAGTAGCTTACTTATTGCTTATAATACCGGAGCTAATGAGCTTGCTACTGTTTTGGGAGGGGTTGTTTATATAGATTTAATCAAAAAGATACAAGCATCATTACTTGGCTCTTTTTTTGTTTTATTAGGAGCATTTTTTTTAAGTCATCGAGTAATTGAGACTGTAGGAAAAAAAATAACTGCTTTAGATCCTTATTCTGGATTTGCTGCTCAATTTGGTGCAGGGAGCTGTTTATTGCTTTTTACATCTTTTGGAATGCCTATTTCTACAACTTATTGTATTATTGGAGGAATTATAGGAGTTGGGATATTAAAAGGGATAGAAACAGTAAAAATTGAATTAATTAAAAAGATAATCTTAAGTTTAATTTTAACTCCTATTTTGGCATTTTTAATTTGTTTTTTAATTATAAAAATTTTAAGGTAATGGAATAGGTTTAGTAGGAGAGTATTTCTGAGAAATAAGGTTGGTATGGATAGATAAAATTTGTTTTAATGAATAAGGTCCAACATAGACGCGATAATAAGTTACATTATTTATTTTTACTGTCTTAAGAAATGTTTTATAACCTTGTTTTTTTAATTTTTCCTCAAATGTTAATGCATTTTCTTTTTTTCTAAAAGAGCCCACTTGGATGCCATATGTCTGTTGAGAGATTTTTTTTGCCTTTATTTCCTTAACTATTTGTTTAGGAGAAGGTGGGAAATTTTCAGAGCTTTTAATATGAAATAAAGGAGGGAAATAAATTAATTCCTGACCTACAAATATACCTAATATAAACATCCATAACAGAGAAAAAATAACAAAAATAATTCCCCAAAAAATTCCTGTACGACTTAATTTTATAATATAAACCTTTTTCTTTTCAGCCATTACATTTTTTCTGGAGCAGAGACACCTAAAAGATTAAGACCTGTTTTAATTACTTTTTTTACTGCTTGTGCTAATGCAAAACGAGCTTCACAGATTTCTTTTGGTGTTCCTAAGATACGATAATGATTATAATAACGGTGAAATTCCCCAGCTAATTCTGTTAAATAATATGGAATTTGATGAGGCTCTAAAGTTCTAGCTGCATCTTCTATTACTTCAGGAAATTTAGCCAAAAGTTTAATTAAATTAATCTCATCTTGAGTTTCAAGAGGTGTTAAGTCAATTTGATCTAAAGGTGGGAAAACAATACCTTTTTCCTTTGCCATCTCTTCAATACTACATACCCGTGCATGAGCATATTGGACATAGAATACTGGATTTTCCATTGTTTGCTGTTTTGCTACTTCTAAATCAAATTCAAGATGGCTATCACAAGAACGAGTAAGAAAGATAAAACGAGCGGCATCCTTTCCAACCTCTTCTAAAACTTCTCTTAAAGTAATAAATTCTCCAGCTCTAGTAGACATAGCTACTGGTTTTCCACCTCTTTTTAAATGTACTAATTGTACTAATAGGATTTTTAAGATTGTTGGATCATAACCCATAGCTTGAATACCTGCTTTAATCCTGGGTACATATCCATGGTGATCAGCTCCCCAAATATTTACAATTAAATCAAAACCACGTTCCAATTTATCTTTATGATAAGCTAAATCAGAAGCAAAATAAGTTGTATTTCCATTAGCTTTTACTAATACTCGATCCTTTTCATCTCCATATTTAGAAGAAACAAACCATAAAGCACCATCTTTACTATAAACAAGTTTTTTTTCTTTAAACCATTGCAAAAGTTTGCTTATTTTTCCTGTATTAACAAGTTGTTTTTCACTAAACCAACAATCAAAAGAAACACCAAAATTATTTAAATCTTTTTTTATTTCTTTTAAGATTTTTTTGCTAGCAAATTCTGCTAAATCAGCTATTGCTTTTTTTTCTTCCATTTCTTTATACTTCAAACCATCTTTTTCATAAATTTCCCTAGCTATTTCTTTAATATATTCTCCTTTGTAACAATCCTGAGGAAATTCATTTTTTTCTCCTAACAATTCTAAATAACGCAAATATACAGATTTTCCTAAAATATACATTTGATTTCCTACATCATTAATATAATATTCACGAAAAACTTCATATCCAGCAAAATCAAGGATATTGGCTAATGTATCACCAACAGCAGCGCCTCTTCCATGACCTATGTGTAAAGGACCTGTAGGATTAGCACTGACAAATTCTAAAATTACTTTTATTCCCTTTTTTGAACTTCGTCCATAACTTTCTGCTTTAGTAATTATTTCTTTGAGTACTTTCTGCCATGCTTTCGGTTTTAAAAAAAAATTAATAAAACCAGGACCAGCTACTTCTACTTTTTCTAACCATTCACAAGTAGGTAAATGAGAAACAATTAATTCTGCTATACGACGAGGTGGTTGTTTGAGGTGTTCTGCTAGTAAAAAGGCAATATTTGTAGCAAAATCTCCATAGCTTTCTATTTTTGGGACTTCTACATTAAAATTAGAAATTTCTAAATCAGAAAATGCTTTTTTTGAAGCAAAAAGAAGAATCTCCCTAATCTTTTTCTTCATTTTTCTTTTCTTCTTCCTCTTCTGATTTTATAGAAACATCTCTTACAAAATCCGGACAACGAAAACTACCTGCTTCTTGTTGGATGGTAAATTTTTTTTGACAAAATTCTCGCCAAGCACAAACTGCACATAATTTTATTTGTTCTTCAACCATTATATCCTCCCTCATGTTTTAATAAAAAAATTTTCCAATCAAGTCCAGCAGAATAACCACTGATTCCGTTTTTTCCTACAATACGGTGGCAAGGAATAAAAATAGGTAAAGGATTTGCACGACATGCTTGGGCTACTGCTCTTATTCCTTTTGGGAAACCTGATTTAATAGCTAAATCTTGATAAGTAATAGTTTGTCCATAAGGTACTTTTAAGATATTTTGCCAAACCATTTTTTGGAATAATGTACCAATAAAAAGAATAGGAAGATGAAAATAAAATTTTGAAGAAAAATAGTTAATTAAAGCTTTTTCTGCTTTTTTAAAGATTGATTCTCTTTTTTTCTCCAATTTTATATTTCCCAAATGGCGCTTTAAATGTTTAAAAGTAGGGGTTTCTTTTATTAAAGGTGCTTTTTTTGTTTTAAAATCAGGTAAAATCATACCACATAATTGATTATCAAATGCTAATAAAATAAATTCTCCTTGTTCACAAATAAAATAGTTATAAATTAAAATGTTTCTCATTTTTTCCAACCAGATAAATACTTTTCAGCTCCTACTGCTGCTATTGCTCCATCACCTACTGCTGTAGCAATCTGCTTTAAAGGGCCATTTCTCACATCACCAGCAGCAAATATACCTGGAATAGAAGTTTGGCAAAAATTATCAGTAATAATATATCCATTTTCATCTAAACTGACTAAATCCTTTACTAATTCTGAATTTGGTTGAAATCCAATAAAAATGAAACACCCATTTACTTTTAATTCCTCTTTTTCTCCTGTTTTTACATTTTCTAAAACTAATCCTTCTACTTTATTTTCCCCTTTAATTTCTTTGACTATTGTATTCCAAATGAATTCAATTTTTTCATTTTTAAAGGCTTCTTCTTGAAGGGCTTTTGCTGCCCTTAGTTCATCCCTCCGATGGATGATAAATACTTTTTTAGCAAATTTTGTTAAATGAAGTGCTTCTACAATGGCAGTATTTCCTCCCCCAATAACAGCTACATCCATTCCCTGAAAAAATGGGGCATCACAAGTAGCACAATATGAGACACCTCTTCCAGTCAATCTTTCTTCACCTGGAACACCCAGTTTTTTAAAACGAGCTCCAGTAGCTAAAATAATAGCCTTTGTTTCTAGTGTTTCTCCTTCTCCTACAACTAATTTTTTTTCTCCTTCCAATCGAATTTCGTTTACCGCAAATGCTGTCCTAATTTCTATTCCCAAATTTCTCACCTGCTGTTCAAATAAAAGCATAAGCTCTGGCCCATTTATTCCTTTAGGAAAACCTGGATAGTTTTCTACTTTGGTAGTAATGATTACTTGACCACCAGGTGCAAGTTTTTCTAGTATGATTGCTTTAAGTTTTGCACGTGCCAAGTAAATACCTGCAGTAAGTCCTGCAGGACCAGCACCAATAACAATTACCTCATAAGACATACTTCCTCCTTTTTAAACAAATTATAACCCTTTCTGGTGGTTTGGTCTAGATTAGCTTGACTTTTTTTAGATTAACAGGTTAATATGAAAAAGGAGGTGAAGATGGAGGCGTTGGATATTTTAGAGGAAAAGGTTAAATTATTATTAGAGCGGTTTAAGGCACTAAAGGAAAATTATGCACAGATATCACGCCAATTAGAAGAAGCGAAGGGAAAGATAAATTCTTTAGAAGAAGAATTAAAACAGTTAAGAGAAGAAAGGGATTTCATTGCTGGGAAAATTCAAGATGTGATTGAGAAACTTGAACAAATTGAAGAATTATGAAACAAAATTTTATTACAGTTAGACTTTTTGATCGAGAATTAACTATAAAAACAGAAGAACCTCCAGAAAAGATTGAAAAAATAGTTAATTTTGTAAATGAATATTTAGAACATATTAAAAAACAAAAGCTTTTTAGGGATAGGGTATCTATTAATTTGTTAGCCCTTTTAAATATAGCACTTGAATATGAAGAAATGAAGGAAAAATATCAAAATATAAACGGGAGAGTAGCTTATTTAGTAAGATTAATTGATAATTTTTTAGAAAAGGATACCTGCGGTGTGCGTGATTGAGCAGATGATTTTGGGCCGACATCTTTTTTCTTGGGAACTCCCTCTGGTTCTGGATGGCATATTTGCCCTTTTTGGGCAAAGAGTCAGAAGGAACTATGGAGTGCCCACTTGTATAAAAGAGGTTCAAAAGATTCTGCTAACACGGCACCGCGGGTTAATTTTTGTCCAAGTGGGGCAAAGGTAAATTGATATATAATAATCATTTATTAATAGGATTTAAAAAAGGCCCATAAGGGCTTGATATATAATTATTTCAAGATTTGTTTTCTTTTTTCCTTCCTTGGGTTTACTTTAAGCCCTACTTGGCGTTTTAGGGGTAAAAAAATGGTAGAACACCTTCTTTCAGGATTAATTGGTGCTTTGTTAGGTATTGGTGTTTTTTGGTTTGTTCAACATTTTCTTTATAAAAAACATTTAGTCTCAGCGAAAAAAGAGGCTGAACGTATTATAGAGGAGGCGAAACAAGAAGCTAGGCAAATTAAGCGAGATGCTTCTAGTCATGCTAAAGAGATTCTATATCAGATGAGATCTGATTTTGATCGAGAGATAAAAGAGAAAAGAAAAGATCTACAGCGATTAGAGAATCGGCTTTTACATAAGGAAGAGCAAGTGGACAAGAAGTTAGCAACTTTAGAGAAAAAGGAGGAAACACTTGCTTTTAGAGAGAGAGAATTAAGGGAGCAAGAAAGAATTTTAGAAGAAAAAAAGGCAAATTATGAATCTTTGCTGCAAGATGTTCGAAAAAAATTAGAAGAAGTGGCTCATATGACAGCAGAAGAAGCTAAACAAGCTCTTTTAAAAGAAGTAGAAGAGGAAACTCGCCATGAGGCAGCAAGATTGATACGCCAGATTGAAGAAGAAGCAAAGGAAAAGGCAAATAAAAAAGCTAAAGAAATTTTGGCTTTAGCTATTAATCGTTATGCAGGAGAATTTGTAGCAGAGAAAACAGTTTCTGTAGTACCATTGCCTAATGAAGAAATGAAAGGGCGTATTATTGGTCGGGAAGGTAGAAATATTAGGGCAATAGAGGCAGCTACAGGTGTGGATGTAATTATTGATGATACACCAGAAGTTGTTATCCTTTCTGCATTTAATCCTATTCGTCGAGAAATTGCCAGACTTTCTTTAGAACGCTTGATTGCTGATGGTCGTATTCATCCAGCTCGAATAGAAGAAGTAGTGCAAAAAGTTACACAAGAGGTGGAGATGGCAATTCGTGAAGCTGGAGAACAAGCATGTTTTGATGTAGGGGTTCACGGTCTTCATCCAGAGCTTGTAAAGCTTTTAGGAAAACTTAAATATCGTACAAGCTATGCCCAGAATGTTCTTCAACATTCAATAGAAGTAGCTTTTCTATGTGGTATTATGGCTTCAGAATTAGGTCTTGACCCAAAATTGGCTAAAAGAGCAGGTCTTTTACATGATATTGGTAAAGCTGTTGATCATGAGATAGAAGGGCCACATGCTTTAATTGGTGCTGATTTGGCAAGGAAATATGGAGAACAAGAAGAGATTATCCATGCAATTGCAGCCCATCATGAAGATATTCCACCTGAAAGTGTCCTTGCTATTCTTGTCTCTGCGGCAGATACACTTTCTGGTGCTAGACCAGGTGTGAGGAAAGAAACATTTGAATCTTATATCAAAAGATTAGAAAATCTAGAAAAGATTGCTCAGAGTTTTAAAGGAGTATGCAAGGCATATGCTATTCAAGCAGGAAGAGAGCTGCGTATTATTGTAGAGAGTGATCTCTTAAGCGATGAAGATATTACATTGCTTGCCCATGATGTAGCTAAGCGGATAGAAAAGGAAATGACTTATCCAGGTCAGATTAAGGTTTCTGTTATTCGCGAAAAGAGGGCAATTGCTTATGCCAAATGAGATAGTCAATGTGCTTCTTATTGGAGACATTATTGGCCGTCCTGGTCGAAAGATAGTTTATCAGAAATTGCCTCAATTATATGAAAAATATAAGCTTGATTGTGTTATTGTTAATGGAGAAAATGCAGCTGGTGGTTTAGGTCTCACACCAGCTGTAGCTAATGAATTATTTAAAAATGGTATAGCAGTTATTACTTCTGGTAATCATATTTGGAGAAAAAAAGAGATTTTTCCTTATCTTGATCAAACAGATAGACTTTTAAGACCTGCTAATTATCCACCACAAGTACCAGGCAGAGGTTGGACTGTACTTACTTTATCTTGTGGGACAAAATTGGGAGTAATTAATTTAGAAGGACGAGTCTTTATGCGCAGTTTAGATTGTCCTTTTCGTAAAGCTGAAGATATTTTGAAAGAAATGAAAAAAATAACCTCAATTATTATAGTTGATTTTCATGCAGAAGCTACTTCAGAAAAAATGGCTTTAGGTTGGTTTTTAGATGGTAAGGTAAGCGCTGTATTGGGTACACATACACATGTACAAACAGCTGATGAAACTATTTTACCGCAAGGCACTGCTTATATTACTGATGTTGGTATGACAGGTCCTATTTTTTCTATTATTGGTATGGAAAAAGAACATGCCTTAAGAGGTTTTTTGACACAATTACCTCAAAAATTTAAGCCAGCAAAAGGCCCTGTTTCTTTACAAGGAGTGATAGTAACTATAAATGTTGTTTCTGGTAAAGCAGAAGCAATAATGCGAATTAGAGAGGTGAGCAATGGAAGTTAAAGAAGAAATAAAATTTCTTTTAAGAGGAGTAGTAGAAGTAATCTCTGAAAAGGAATTGGAAGAAAAATTAAAACAAGCTTATAAAGAAAAAAGGCCTTTACGTATTAAGGCAGGCTTTGATCCAACAGCTCCTGATCTCCATTTAGGTCATACTGTTCTTATTCAAAAATTGAAACATTTTCAAGAATTGGGACATGAAGTATATTTCCTCATTGGTGATTTCACAGGTATGATTGGAGACCCTTCAGGCAAGATAGAGACAAGACCTCCTCTTACAAAAGAACAAGTGCTTGCCAATGCTGAAACTTATAAAGAACAGATCTTTAAAATTTTAGATCCAGAAAAGACAAAAATTGTATTTAATAGCACTTGGTTAAATAAACTTTCTGCCATTGACTTAATTAAACTCTGTGCTCATTATACAGTTGCTCGTATGTTAGAAAGGGATGATTTTCAAAAGCGATTTAATACGGGAAAACCTATTAGTATTCATGAATTTATCTATCCGCTTCTTCAAGGATATGATTCTGTCGCTTTGAAAGCAGATGTGGAATTAGGAGGAACAGACCAAAAATTTAATCTTTTAGTAGGACGAGAACTTCAAAAAGATTTTGGTCAAATTCCACAAGTAATAATGATGGTACCATTGTTAGAAGGTATAGATGGTATACAAAAAATGAGTAAAAGCTTGGGTAATTATATTGGTATTACTGAACCTCCTAATACCATGTTTGGGAAAATTATGTCTATTTCTGATGAGCTTATGTGGCGATATTATGAATTATTAAGCAATCGTCCTTTGGATGAGATTTTAAAAATGCAAGAAAAAGTAAAAAAAGGGGAGCTTCACCCAAAAGAGGCAAAAAAACAATTGGCAATAGAGATTGTTGCTCGTTTTCATGGTCAGAAAGCAGCAGAAGAAGCAGCTAATGAATTTGAAAGGGTTTTTAAATATAAAAAATTACCAAAAGATATTGAAGAAGTTACTGTTTATTGGCCTGAAGAAAAAATATGGCTTCCAAAACTTCTTCAATTGGCAGGTTTTACAGAAAGCACATCATCTGCCAAACGTTTGATTCAACAAGGAGGTGTGAGGATTAATGGTGAGAGGATAAAGTCAGCAGAGACAACAATTTCAACAGGAAATGTCTATATTATTCAGGTGGGGAAAATTAGATATAAAAAAATAAAATTAAAAGAAAAATGAAAAAAATGAAACATCCCTATCACTTTACAATAAAATAAATAGCTTATTGAACATAAGTCTCCAATATTTTTTATAAACAAATAGAAATTTTTTTCATTACCATAAAGTAAAAATGAAAGGAGGCTTAATTATACAAGCTTTATTCAGAAAGTTTGAAATGTGTCAAACAATTTTTTTCTACTTTGACTTCTTTGTCACAACCCGTTAAAAGAAACAGGCATGTATGTGAAGGGTTTGAAAAAAATTTGGGAACAAGTAAAGTTACATTTAAGTGAAGTTTTACCTTCTAACCTTTTTCAAATTTGGATTAATCCTCTTCAGCTTTTAGGGAAAGAAGGGGGGAAAATATTATTAGGTTGTCCTAATCAATTTTTTCTACAATGGGTAAAAACGCATTTTTTACATCATTTAGAGGAGGCATGGCGACAATATTTACCTGAATGTAAAGAAGTAGTCTTAAAAATTATAAAGAATGAAAAAACAGAAAATAAAACCCTTATAATTCAATCTCTTCCTCTAGTGCTTCCTCGTCCGCGTCTCTGTAAAGAATTTACATTTGATGAATTTGTAGTAGGCAAATGTAATCAATATGCTTATGCTACTGCATGTAATTTGGTAAATGGTCATTTAGATCATCCAATCTTTTTTTATTCTGATATAGGATTGGGTAAGACTCACATTGCACAGGCTATTGCTCATTATATTCTTAATGAAAAGAAAGAAACAAGGGTATTTTATCTCACTGCAGAAGATTTTACTAATCAGATGGTGAAAGCTTTAAAAGAGCATAGTATTAATGAATTTAAAGAAAAATATCGTCAAGAATGTGATGTATTTATTTTAGAAAATATCCATTTTTTGGCTGGTAAGGAAAAAATACAATCAGAGTTAGCTTACACTTTGGATGTTTTATGGGAAATGAAGAAAAAAATCGTATTTACAGGCATTACTTATCCTCAAAAGATCCCAGCTCTAAAAAAAGAATTAAAATCTCGTATGGAAAGTGGTTTAATTGTTCCTATTGATCCACCGGATCAAGAAACAAGATTTAAAATATTAAAGAAAAAAGCCAAAAAACAGCCATTATCAGTGCCAGAAGATATTTTGGCTTTTTTAGCCCAAAGAATAGAAGGAGATATTAGACGACTTGAAAGTGCTTTAAGTAATCTTACCGCTCGTGCTTTACTTCAAAAACGTCCTCTTAATTTAGATTTAGCTAAAGAAGTAGTAGGTATATTTGCAGAAACTAAACCAAAAATTAATATCAAAAAGATTCAGTTTTTGGTTTGTCAGTATTATCATCTAAATTTAGAAGAATTGCTTTCTTCTTCTCGCAAAAAACAAGTAGCTTTACCACGGAAAATAGCTATTTATTTAGCTAAACAATATCTAAATCTCTCTCTTTCAGAATTAGGTAAAATTTTTCATCGTCATCATGCTACTATCCTCAATGCCCTACACACGATTGAAAAAGAGATAAAAAAACAAGGACAACTTGCTCATGAAATTGAATATTTGTGCCAAAAACTTGAAGAAGATTAAAAAATCATCCAAGGTTTTGGTAAAAAAAGTTGTTTATAGAGATTAAGGGCATATCTATCAGTCATACCAGCGATAAAATCGCAAACAATACGTTCTTTTTTTTCAAAAAAATTATTTATTTTTGCTATTTCAATAAAAAGTTTTTTATCCTCCAATAATTTAAAATAAAGGTCTTTTATTACTCGTTTTGCCTTTTCAAAATCTTTTCGTACCTTAGGATTAAGATAGACTCTTTCAAATAAAAAATCTCTTAAAATTAACATAGCTTCTAATACATCTTCAGAAAGAGTAAGTTGATTTTCTTTTTTTAAAGTTTCAGTAACAAGACTTGAAACCATAGTATTTATCCTTTTGGCATGAGTATTTCCTAATATTTTTTGGCAAAAAATAGGTATATCATTTTCTTTAATAATACCTGCCCTAATAGCATCTTCTACATCATGGCTAATATAAGCAATAATATCTGCTATTCTTACTACTTGCCCTTCAAGAGTAATAGCTTTGTTTTCTTCAGAAGTAGGGATAATTTCACCTCTTCCTTTTGAGTGTTTTAATATTCCATCTCTTACTTCATAAGTAAGATTTAAACCTTTACCTCCATATTCTATTTTATCTACAATACGTAAACTCTGTTCATTATGAGCAAAACCACCTGGAACAATTTCATTTAATGCCTCTTCACCAGCATGACCAAATGGGGTATGACCCAAATCATGACCTAAAGCAATGGCTTCAGTTAAATCTTCATTTAAAGCTAAACAACGGGCAATAGTGCGAGCAATTTGAGATACTTCTAAAGTATGAGTGAGTCGTGTGCGATAATGATCTCCTGTAGGAGAAAGAAAGACTTGAGTTTTATGTTTTAATCTTCGAAATGCTTTAGAATGAATAATCCTATCTCTATCCCTTTGAAAGGCTGTTCTTAATGGACATTCAGGTTCTGGATGAATTCTTCCTTTTGATTTGGCACTTAAAGCAGCGTATGGAGAAAGAATTTTTGCTTCCTTTTCTTCCAAAATTTCTCTTATACACCGCAATTTATTTACCTGTTATTACCCTTGTTTCTAAGCACTGTTTGATCTTTGTTTTAAGTTCGGTTAAATCAAAAGACTTAACAACATAAGCATCTGCTGCTAAGGATTTAATATCACTTTTATATGTTTCATAAGCAGTAGAAAGAATTACTGGAAGATCAGGATGTTTATTGCGGATTTTTTGAAGGACATCTAAACCATTACAATCTGTTAGTTTAATATCTAGTATGATTAAATCAGGTCTTTCTTTTTCAATTAACTCTTCAATATTACGACCAGTAGCTGCTGTTGCCACTTCATATCCTTCTTCTTTCAACTCCTCCTCATAGAGCATCCGAATATGTTTTTCATCATCTATTACTAAAATTTTTGCCATCTTATCCTCCTTTAGTTTTTTCTACATACCAATCTATTTGGCGACAAATACCTCTTATAACCTTTATATCACTACTAGTTAAAGGAATTTTACTAAATATTCTTTTAAGCACTCGATAAGTATGTCCTTTCTCTCCACCTAAAACAAACCCTATTTTACTAAGAGAGTTTATTAGATGAGCATACATAGCTTCAACTTCTTTAGATGTAGCTAAGCGAGGTAATTTATAAGAAATTCCATTTCCTAAAGCATGACAGAAAAGTTCATAAAGGACAATTCCTACTGCCAGTGCTAAGTTTAAGGAAGGATGCTTAGAGGATGTAGGTATAGTAATAATAGCTTGACACAAGTCTAAATCAGTATTTTTAAGACCTGTTCTTTCAGGCCCAAAGACAAGAGCAATATCATTTTCCTGAGAAATAGCAGTTAAAAAAGGAGCAATTTCTCTAGGAGAAAACACAGTTCTTTTATATCTTACTCTAGCAGTTGTACCTACAACATAAGAAAAAGATGCTAAAGCTTCCTCTAAGGATGAATAGAGGATTGCTTTATAAAGAATATCCTTTGCATTAGTAGCCCTTGCTAAAGCCTCAGAACGAAGATAAAAAACCGGATTAACAAGAATTAATTTATCTATACCAAAATTTTTTAAAATTCTAGCTACACTACCAACATTTCCTGAAATAGCTGGATTTACTAAGATAACATGAAATTTAGATAATCGAAGAAAATACATCAATCACTTTTTGAAGGTTTACTATCTTTTTTTTCCAAAACTTCCTTAATAGTATAGAAGATATCTTTAAAACATTGAGCAAATCCTGTTGGTGAGAGTCTTCCTATTTCTATAAATTTTATTACAATTTCTTTTGTTATTTTTAAAATTTTTTCTTCATCCTGAGTCATAAATTTCCCCATTTTGGCCTCTGCTGAAAAGAGCGGAAGAAGGCCGTTCTTAGTTTCAGCAGAGGCCGCGAAGAGATACCGTTTCCAGCACCCCTTCTAAAAAAACATATAAAGTAAAATAATATAAGTCAAGTCTTTGATTAACTTGGTAATAAGAGAAGCATGGGATTTTTATTTATTAAGCTGCTATTTTTCTTTTTATTTCTTGCATCTCATACTCTAACCGAGTAACACGTTCTTCAAGCCTTACATGCTCATCCCTTCTTACTATAACCTCATAGAGTCTATCTAGTCTTTTATTGGTTTCATCAATCCTTTTATTTGTTTCATCAATTCTTTTATTCAACTCTTCTCTTACTGAGTCGATCCTTGCATTTAATTCCTCTCTTACTGAATCAATCCTTTTATTTGTTTCATCAATTCGCCTGCTTTGATCTGCTAAGTGAATATTTACATCATCAAGCCTTTTATTTATATCATCAAGCCGATTATTAATAAAGGCAAGATAATTTTTTATCTCCTTATTTTCCTCCTTAATCCTCCCCAATTCAGGCAAAATCAATTCCTTAAATGTATTAGTGATAATCTCTTTTAACTCCATTTTTTTCTCCAAATTTCTCTTTCTAAAATATACTTAAAAGAAAGAAAAAAATCAACTGAAGGCTGCTTTATTTTTGTTATCAGAGGGTTGACATTAATATACAGATTATATATTATTGTAATGATTCAATACAAAGGAGGAAAAATGGCTCTTAGTATCAGGAATCCAAAGGCAGAGAGGTTAGCCAGGGAGGTTGCTGAAAGAACAGGGGAAAGCTTGACTCAGGCTATAATCCATGCCTTAGAAGAACGGCTTGAGAGAATTAAAGGTAGTAAACGAGCTAGCGATCTTTTTGAAGAGATAATGAGGATTTCTAAAAGGTGTAGTGCCCTTCCAGATTTTGATTCTCGTTCTCCTGAAGAGATCCTAGGCTATAATGAAAAAGGTTTTTTGAAGTAAAATGGTAATTGATAGTTCAGCTTTGATAGCTATTCTTCTTGGAGAGCCAGAGGCAGAGGCTTTGGTAAGAGCGATAGTTCGTGATCCCAAAAGGCTTATGAGTGCTTTTTCGGTTCTTGAGAGCGGAATCGTAATAGAAGCCAAGAAGGGAGAAGCAGGTAGTAGAGAGTTTGAGCTTCTCCTTCATCGGGCAAAGATAGAGATCGTGCCTTTTAATGCTGAGCAGTATGAAATTGCTCTCTCTGCTTGGAGAAAATATGGAAAAGGGCGGCATCCTGCAGGGCTCAATATCGGGGATTGTTGTTCTTATGCCTTAGCCCGTTATTCAGGAGAGCCTCTTCTTTTTAAAGGTGATAATTTTGCAAAGACAGATATTCCCAAGGTTAACTGGATGCAGGAAACCAGCAGCTAATGCAAGAAAAGCTTGTGCTTCTTTGTACAAGGTAAAAGAATACAAATCTGTGGTATTCTTGCTAGTGATAATATTTCATGATAACTTATGTTTTAGTTTTTCAAGATTTATAAGGGGGCCAAAATGGATACAGCAGTAAAAAGGTCAATAAAGTTTACATATGAAGATTATCTTCATTTTCCTGAGGACAAGAGGTATGAGATTATTGATGGGGAGATTTATATGGTTCCATCGCCAGTGCCATACCATCAAATGGTTTTAGGGAATTTATATTTAAGATTGTGTGAAATTGTTGAGGAAAAAGGCATAGGAGAAGTTTATTTTGCCCCTTTAGATGTAGTGTTTTCAGATATAGATGTAGTTCAGCCAGATATTATATTTATCTCCAAAGAAAGATTAAATATTATAACAGAGAGAAATATTCAAGGTGCTCCTGACCTTATTGTTGAAATCATCTCACCTTCTTCTGAATATAAAGATAGAGTCATAAAGAGAAAGCTTTATAGCAAATATGGAGTAAAGGAGTATTGGTTAGTAGATCTTGAGAAGAAAGAAGTTGAAGTTATGAGTTTAAAAGAAGGTGGTCTTGAAACAGTAAAAATTTATAAAAAAACAGATATTTTAGAATCTTTAGTCCTTAAAGGGATAAAAATAAAATTAGATGATATCTTTTAAAATATTCTAATACATGATTCGAAAGTCCGATGCCTACATTATCTTTATCCTTCTTTTTTTATTGACAATTTTTAAACAACGAGTATGTTAAAAATAGTTATGTTTAAGTCTTACATATTAATATTTATTTTTATTTTTTCCTCATGTACTATAACTCGATATGTTACTGAAACAGAAAGAAGTGGGGTTGAGCAACTTCTTATATCTAAATCAATAGATAGGGCAATAGAAAAAATAAATGAATTTCCAGTTAAAAACATCAAAATTTATATTGATATTGCTTCTTTAGCACCAAAAGAAGAAATTTATCTTAAGAAAGCGCTATCTCATTGGTTTTTAAAAAAAGGAGCAATAATAGTAGAAAATAAAAAAGAAGCTGATTTAATAGCATCCATTTTAGTAAAATGTATAGGAACAGATAGATTGGAAGCGACATTTGGAGTACCCTCTTTACCTATTCCCTTTACTGGTATTATGACCCCTCATGTAGATATTTTGGCAATGGATAAACAAAAAGGATATAGTGAAATTGAGATTGTTTTTTATTCTACTAAATCTGGTAATTTTAGAAAAAAAACTGATTCTTTGGTTGGTCAGGCAAATTTTAATGTTTTTAAAATTTTTCTTATCCCCATTTATCGGAATAATATTTATGATTAAAGAATGGTTAAAAACTTATTGGAAAGAAATTTCTATTTATTTAAGCAGATTTGGAAATTTTGATTTTACCATATTACCTTTATTAAAAAATCCTTTATTTGTAATTGGAATATTTTTTATTGCTTTTGTTTTACTTATGTTGCGTTTGTTTCGTATCTTAGCTATTTATATAGGAGTATTAGTATTTCTTTTTGCTTGGTCTTTTTTAATTGCTCCTTATGGTTCTCCAGGAAATGTGCCCTTTGTTAATTGGTGGTTTTTAATAGGTATTGGTATTTTAGTTTTGGTTATAGAATTTTATCTTTGTTTAATAGTATTAGAATAAACAAAGGAGGTTTAAAATGCCATTTATTTCAGAGATTAATGCATTAGAAGTTTTAGATTCTCGTGGGAATCCTACTATAGCTGTTTATGTATTTTTAGAAAGTGGTGTTATAGGTAAAGCAATAGTGCCTTCAGGTGCATCTACTGGAAAAAGAGAAGCGTTAGAATTAAGAGATAATGATAAAAATCGTTATAATGGGAAAGGTGTGCTTAAAGCGATAAATAATGTAAAGGAAAAGATTGCTCCTAAGTTAATCGGTATTGATGTGAGAGAACAAGCTTTAATTGATAATATTATGCTAGAATTAGATGGAACACCAAACAAATCAAATCTTGGTGCTAATGCTATTTTAGGTGTTTCTTTAGCCTGTCTTCATGCTGCATCTATCTATTTAGATATGCCATTATATAAATATTGTGGTGGTGTAGATGCAACTTTATTACCTGTGCCTATGTTTAATGTCTTAAATGGAGGTGTGCATGCAGACAACAAAGTAGATTTTCAAGAATATATGCTAGTACCAGCAGGTTTTTCTACTTATAAAAAAGCATTACAGGCAGGTGTAGAAATTTATCATGTTTTAAAAAAGATTTTAAAAGAAAAAGGACTATCTACAGCTGTAGGAGATGAAGGGGGATTTGCCCCTGATTTAAAAAACAATGAGGAGCCTTTAGAACTATTAATAGAAGCCATAGAAAAAGCAGGTTATAAGCTAGGAGAGGAAGTATTTTTAGCTATGGATTTAGCAGCAAGTAGTTTTTATAGGGATGGGAAATATTATTTAACAGGTGAAGGGAAAGTGCTTAATACAGAGGAAATGATAGATTTGCTTTCAAATTTAGTAGAAAAATATCCTATTATTTCAATAGAAGATGGTCTAGCAGAGGAGGATTGGGAAGGTTGGAAAAAGCTTTGCGAAATATTAGGTGATAAAATACAAATTGTTGCAGATGATCTCACAGTGACAAATCCAGCTATTATTGAAAAAGGTATAAAAGAAAAGGCATTTAATGCTGTGCTTATCAAGTTAAATCAAATTGGCACTGTTACAGAAACACTGAAGGCAATTGAGTTGACTCATAAAGCAGGGATGGCTGCTTGTATTTCACATCGCTCTGGTGAAACTTCAGACATTACTATTGCGGATTTAGCTGTAGCTAGAAGGACAGGTATAATAAAGACAGGTGCCCCTTGCCGAAGTGAAAGATTGGCAAAATATAATCGTCTATTAGAAATAGAGGCTGAATTAGGAGAAATAGCTGAATTTATTGGGATAAAAGGATTTAAAGCAAAAAGATATTGTTAAAAAATAACTTGCCAAAGACTTGACAATTAATAAAAAAATGAATAAAAAATAAATGATGAAAAAATTATTTAAAATTTTATTTTTTTTACTATTACCTCTTACTATTGAAGCACAAACTATTACTTTGCCAAAGGTAGTTGTAACTGCCTCACGTATTGAAGAAAAAGAAACAGCAAGTTCAATAACTATTCTTGATGGAGAGGAATTAAAAAAACAAGGTATAATTAATGTAACCGAAGCATTGCATCAAATACCAGGTATCTCTATTACACAAAATGGTTTTGGTGGTGTAACTTCTGTATATATTAGGGGAGGTAAAAATGGACAGGCAGCTATTTTAATTGATGGTGTACCCATATATGATCCAGCAGGGATTGATAAAGGTGATTTAGGTGCATTTTTATCTCATATTCAAATAGAAGATATTGATAGGATTGAGATTGTACGAGGTCCTCAAAGTATATTATATGGTTCAAATGCAATGACAGGTGTAATAAATATTATTACAAAAAAGGGGATAGGTAAACCAAAAATAAAACTATTAACAGAAGGTGGTTCTTTTAATACTTCTAGAGAATCTTTGACCTTAAGTGGAGGGGAAGAAAATATCAGTTATTTTTTAAATTATACTAGGTTTGACTCTGATGGTATTTCTAAAACAAATTCTAAATCGTCTTATTTTAATCCAGATAAAGATGCATATCGTGAACATTATTTAGGAGGTAGGGCAGATTTAAAATTTTCAGATAAAGTAAGATTTGGTTTTTCATTGAGATACATAAATGCAGAACAAGAACTTGATGGTTGGAATGATTTTGAAAATGATCGTCTATTTTTTACTCAATTATATTATGAACAAGATTTATTTCCTATATGGAAACATAATTTGAGATTTAGTTACACAAGCACTAATCGCAAATATGAGCCTTATAGCTTTTATGAAGGGACCTTAACTGATTTTTCTTGGCAGCATAATTTTAATTTATTTAAATTTTTTAAGGTTATAACAGGGTTTGATTATCGTTATGAAAGAGCAAATACAAGTTATATAGAAGAAAAAGATTTGGATGAAAAGGCATGGTTTGGTGAAGGGATTTTTAATTATAAAAATCTTTATATCAGCTTAGGTGTGCGTTATACAGATGTTCAGGATGTAGGAAATAAAACTACATATCGTTTTGCTGGAGCATATACATTTCCAACACAGACTAAAATACACATAAGCTATGGCACGGGATTTAGAGCTCCTTCACTTTATCAGTTGTATGATACTATTTATGGCAATCCTAATCTTAAACCAGAATATTCAGAAGGATTTGATGTAGGTATAACTCAATGGTTTTTAAATAAAAAATTATCTTTTGATATAACTTATTTTTACAATGATATTGATGATTTGATTGAGTGGGTTTGGATCGGTCCTGGATGGTATGATGGTAAGTATTTTAATGTAAAAGAGGCATATACACATGGGGTTGAGGTTTCTTTTGATATATTACCTTTCTCTTGGTGGCAATTGGGATTGCATTATACATGGTTAAATGCAAAAGATTTGACAAATGATAGTTGGCTTTTAAAAAGACCACATCATAGATTTGGTTTTAGTACTGTTTTATCGTTAGATAAATGTTATTTGGGAATTTATGGAAATTATGTAGGTCATTATTCAGATTATTTAAATACTCAAGTAAAAAGCTACTTTGTTATGCATGCTGCTTTAAGATATAAAATAAATCGCCATATCTCTTTTCATGTAAGAGTAAATAACCTTTTTGATAGAGACTATGAAGAAACTTATGGCTATAACACTCCAGGTATTTCTGCCTATGGTGGAGCAGAAATAATTTGGTAAATTGGATTCAAACAACTATATCAATTAAATGACCACAAAAAGGACAGTTTTTGTTTTTTAAGTTGTTCTTTATCACTCGCCATCCTAATCTTTCAATAAGCAATCTTCCACAATTTGGACAATATGTATTTTCTCCTTTATGTCCTGTGACATTTCCAATATATGGATAAAAAATTCCTTCTTTTTTAGCCAAATTATAAGCTGCTTCAAGTATTTCAATAGATGTAGGAGGCAATTGATACCGATAAGCGGGAAAATAACGAGTAAAATGAAGAGGCACTTCAGGACCTAAATATTTTAGGTGTTTTTTAATCAATCTATTAATCTTTATTAAATCATCATTTAATCCAGTGACAATCAGATGGATCATCTCAACATGTATTCCCATCTCCTTTGCTGCCTTTGCATTGCGCCAAATTATTTCCTCTTTTGTTCCTCCCAAATAATGTTTATAAACTTCTTCATCTCCTTTTATATCTATATTTATGGCATCAAGTCCTGCTTCTTTAAGCAATTTTAAGGCATCAAGTGTCATATAACCATTTGAGACAAATGTATTATAAATTCCTTCTTTTTTAGCTAATTTAAAAACATCTATGGCGTATTCAAATAAAAGTGTAGGTTCTTGGAAACTAATACATAATCCATCCATTTTTTTATCCTTTGCAATTTTTATCATCACTTCAGGTGGGATAAAGTGAGCAGATTCAATTTTTGGTAATGTCTTAGAAAGATGCCAATTTTGACACCAAGGACAGCTAAGATTACAAGACCAAGTAGAAAAGGTAAGTGCACTTGAACCAGGATAAAAATGGAAAAAAGGTTTTATTTCAATAGGTCTAGCCTCTAAAGCACTAATATCTCCATAAACTAAAGTATAAAGCACACCATTTATGTTTTTTCTTGTTTTGCAAAATCCACTTTTCCCCTCAGATATAAGACATTTTCTTTCACATAAAAGGCATCTTACTTTTTCACCTTTTTTCTCTTGAAGGATAGCTTTACGTACATTTGGATAATTTAAAATCTCCATAATTTTTTAGTAACATATCTAGACAAGTGCATAAAGATAAGGCATATCATTTATTTGATGAGGATAGCTATTATTTTTCTTTTAATTACATACTTCATTTCCTTTGTTCATGCAGGTGAACGTATTATTTCATTAGCACCAAGCATTACTGAGATGGTTTATGCTTTAGGCGCAGGAGATAAATTAGTTGGTGTGACAAAACACTGTGATTATCCTCCAGAGGCTAAGAAAAAGCCTAAAATAGGTACTTTTATTCATCCCTCTTTTGAAGCAATTGTAAATTTAGAGCCTGATTTAGTTATTGCCTTAGAAAAGGCTACACCTTTTCATATAATAAGTCGTCTTAAAAAAATAAATATAAAAGTATTAGTTTTAAAAAATAAAGGATTAAACAGTATTTGGGAAAATTTGCTTTTATTAGGAAAGATACTTGATAGAGAAACAATAGCTAAAAGACTTGTAAAAAAATTGCAAAATGAAATTAAAATCCTTTCTAAACAGGTAAAAGGATTGCCAAAACCAAAAGTTTTTTGGCAAATAGGTATACGTCCTTTAATTACATGTGGACGCTCTTCATATCATCATGAATTAATCAATTTGGCTGGAGGTATAAATATTGTAAAGGAAAATACTGCTTATCCTGTATATAATTTAGAAGAGGTGATTAAAGCACAACCTGATATAATTATTGTTTCTAATATGGAAAATAAAGTAGCAAAAACATTTTGGCAAAAATTTCAAATAACAAATCGGATTTATACAGTAAATTCAGATATTTTTGATAGACCTTCTCCAAGAATAATACAAGCTCTTAAAATTCTTATTCAAATTTTACATCCTGAGGTTGCCATTGATTCGTAAGTTTTATATTTGCATTTTTGTTCTTTTTATTATTGTTAATCTTTCTTTATTTTGGGGTCTTCCCTTAGAATGGCCATTTTCATCAGCTACAAAGATAATTTTGTGGCAATTGCGTTTACCAAGAGTTATTCTTGCTGGTTTAGCAGGTGGGGCATTAGGAATTTCAGGGGCAGTGTTGCAAACTCTTTTCCTAAACCCTTTAGCTGAACCATATATTTTGGGCATTTCAGGTGGCGCTGCTCTTGGAGGAGCTTTAGCTTTGTTATTAGGTATAAATCTTTTTGGTTTAGGAATCACTTTAGGTGCTTTTGCTGGTGCTATATTTGCTCTTTTTCTTTTATTAGGATGGATAGGTTTAAAAGGAGAAATAAGTACTTATTTTTTGCTTTTAGCAGGTGTAGTTTTAAATGCACTTTTTTCATCAATAATCCTTTTTATATTTGCTTTAGTGAAGTCAGAGGTTTTGCGTTCCATATATTTTTGGCTTCTAGGTGACTTATCTACAGTAGGTCTTAATGAAGTTGGATGGCTTATTTTTTTTGTCTTTTTTTGTAGTTTAGGTTGTTTTTATTATGCATATGCTCTTGATGCCTTTGCTCAAAGTGAGATAATAGCTTATACTTTAGGCTTTTCTGTAGAAAAAATAAAAAGACAGCTACTTATAATTGTTTCTCTTTTAGTTGGAGCAACAGTAGCAGTGACGGGAATGATCGGTTTTGTTGGTCTTATTACTCCTCATGTTGTTCGTATGTGGGTAGGAAGTGGACATCGGCAAGTTCTTCCTTTTTCTTTTTTATGTGGTAGTGGATTTCTTATATTAAGTGATACTTTGGCTAGACAGCTTTTTACTCCTTTAGAAATGCCAGTAGGTGTAATAACTTCCATTTTAGGAGCGCCTTTTTTCCTTTACCTTTTAAAATGCCATGTTAAGACTAATTAATGTTTGGTATCGTTATAAAGAGGATTGGGTTTTAAAAGGGATAAATTTAATCTGTAAAAAAGGTCATTTTGTTGGAATATTAGGCCCAAATGGAGTTGGAAAAACTACGCTCTTATATTTAATGGCTGGTATTTTATTGCCTCAAAGAGGTGAAATATTGTTTGAGACAATTCCTCTAAGAAAAATTCCTCCTCAGGAACGTGCTAAAAAAATTGCTCTTTTACCTCAATTAAATCATTTTATTTTTCCACTTAAAGTAGAAGAGGTGGTGCGATTAGGTAGATTGCCATACATCTCTCCATTTAGCTCATTTAAATCTAAAGATAAATTGGCTATAGAAAAGGCAATGGAACTTGTGGGAATTGCTGATTTAAAAGGAAGAAGTATAAGTAGTTTAAGTGGTGGGGAAAGACAACAGGTATTATTAGCTAGGGCTTTGGCTCAGGAACCTGAAATTCTTCTGTTAGATGAGCCTACTACTTATTTAGATGTAAAACACCAAATAAAATTTTTATCTCTTCTCAAAGAATTGCAAAAAAAGAAAGAATTAACTATCATTTTTGTTTCTCATGATCTTAATCTTGCTATAAAATTTAGCGATATTGTTGTATTTCTCAAAAAAGGGCAGATTTATTGTCAAGGAATACCATTAGAGGTTGTTAAACCTGAAGTAGTAGAAGCTGTATTTAATGTTAAGGTAAAAGTAATACATTCAAAAGGTAATTGTCCTTATGTGGTTATTTAACTTGGCAATAAAGATACTCTGTGCTATCATAATTTTATGATTACAGAAAAAGAAGATTTTGAAACTATTGTTTCAGAGGAAGAAAAAAGTGGAACAATTGTACCTCCTTCAGGTGCAGCTATTGTCCAGCGTTATCTTTGGGAAATTAACCGTTATCCTATCCTTACACCTGAAGAAGAGTTTCGTTTGGCAAAGCTCTATAAAGAAAAACATGATCGTGAGGCAGCATTTAAATTAATCACTTCTAATCTAAGACTGGTAGTAAAAATTGCTCTTGAATTTCAACATTTCTGGGTAAGCAATCTGATGGATTTGATTCAGGAAGGTAATATTGGATTAATGATGGCTTTGAAGAAATATGACCCAGATAAAGGCATTCGTTTCTCTTATTATGCTACTTTTTGGATTAAGGCTTATATTTTAAAATTCATTTTGGATAATTGGCGTCTGGTAAAAATAGGCACAACTCAAGCACAAAGAAAATTATTTTACAACCTTTATAAAGAAAAAGAGAAACTTGCTCAGTTGGGTTATGAGCCAATGCCACAACTGATTGCTCAAAGGTTACAAGTGCGAGAGAGCGATGTGATAGAAATGGAACAAAGAATGGGTAGTAGTGAAGTTTCTTTAGATGCACCACTAAGTGCTGATACTGATGATAGTCTTGTTGAGGTTATTCCTGCTCAATCAGAAACTCCAGAAGAATCTTGGGCTAATGCTGAGATAAAAGAGTTATTGAGAAAAAAAATAGATTCTATCAAAGAGAGTCTTTCACCAAAAGAAAGAGACATTTTAGAACTGCGTTTATTATCAGATAAACCACTTACCCTTAAAGAAATTGGTAAAAAACACGGTATTTCACGAGAGAGAATTAGGCAGATTGAAGCACGTCTGTTAAAGAAATTGCGTGAATATTTAAAAAAAGAATTTCCAGACTATAAAGAAGCCTTATCTGTTGAGTAGAAGGTAAATGAAAAAATGGCTCTGGCTGTATATTATACTTTTATTATGTACTCCTTTATATGCAGTAGAAGACCATTCTCTTTCATATTATTATTTTATTCAAGCTCAACAAGCGCTTCATAGAGGGGATTTGGATAAAGCTATCTCTTATTATGAAAGGTCTATCTCCTTTGATCCCAAGGCAACAAGTGTTATGTTAGAGTTGGTAAAGGCATATTTACAGAAAAAAGATTTTGAGGAGGCTAAAAAATGGTTAAATAAACTTTTGATTGAAAAGCCAAAAAATATTAAAGCAAGGTTTTTGTTAATTTGGATTTATATTAATGAACATCATTATCAGCATGCTATAGAAGAATGTAAGAAAATTCTTGAAATTTCTCCTTCTAATAAAGAAGCAGCTTTTTATTTAGGTAATCTTTATGCTCAAGTCAAAAAATATAAAGAGGCAATAAATGTTTTTGAAAACTTGCTTAAAAAAGAGCCTAAAGCATATGTATATTATCATTTAGGTAATCTTTATTTTTCCTTAAAAGATTATAAAAAAGCAGAACAACATTTAAAAAAAGCAATTAAATTAAATCCATTATTAGAAGATGCCTTTTTTATTTTAGCTAAAATAAAGGAAAAAGAAAAAAATTTTAAAAAAGCAGAAAAAATTTATAAGCAGATGTTAGAAAAAAATCCTCATAATTGGCAAACTATTTTTGCTTTAGCTGAGCTTTATTTAAAACAAAAAAAGGTAAAAAAGGCTGAAGATTTGTTTTCTTCCTTTACAAGAGATAATCAAGATAGATTTAAAGTAAGTCTTTTTTGGCTAAAACAGAAAAAATATAATCAAGCTATAAAGATTCTTGAATTTTTAATGAAAGTTCAACCTGAAGTAGATGAATTTAAATATCATTTAGCCTATGCATATGAGAACAAGGGTGAGATAAAAAAGGCTTTAAAACTGTTAGAAAAAATCAATTTTCCTTCTCCGGTTTATGCAGATGCTGTAGTGTTTTATGCATATATTTTACAAAAACAAAAGAAAATATTTGAAGCAGCAAGAAAATTGGAAGAGGCTATTAAATTTTATCCTAAAAAATCTACCCTTTATATTGCTCTTTCAGAATTATGGGAGAGTAATGAGTACTATTTAAGAGCTTTGAAAGTGCTTAAAGAAGCAGTAAAACTTTTTCCAGAAAATGCATCACTCCATTTTAGATTAGGTGTTTTATATGACAAATTAAAACAAAAAAAACGATGCATCGCTGAAATGAGATATACTATTATTTTAAATCCTTCTCATGCTGAGGCTTTAAATTATTTAGGATATACTTATGCTGAGATGGGAGAAAATCTTGATGAAGCAGAACGATTAATAAAAAGGGCTTTAAAAATAAAACCAAAAGATGGTTATATTATTGATAGTTTAGGCTGGGTTTATTATCAAAAAGGTGATTATAAAAAGGCACTTGAGCTTTTAAAAAAAGCATATAAATTCACTCCAAATGATCCTATTATTACTGAGCATTTAGGTGATGCTTATTATAAAAACGGTAATTATCAAAAGGCATTAAAATATTATCAGCAGGCACTGAGGTTAAAGCATCCTCATATTGATAATCTTATTTATAAAATTGAAAGATTAAAATATATGTTTAAGAGAAGATTCCTTGAGAATTAGTTTTTTTTTAATTTTTTTTATCATAGTTTCCTGTCAACCATATTTTAAGAAAAAAATTTTACCTCAAGAATTTTTTAAAAAAACAAATAATTCTTTTTTTATAGAGGGCAAATTTAAAATTAAACGTAGTAATTATGGTTTTTTTGGAAATTTTCAGGTCATTAAATTAAAAGATTCAATTCGTTTGGATATTTTTACTCCCTTTTATTCTCCACTTTTAAGTTTTGTTAAAAAAGATAATTCTAATCTTATTCTATACCAAAATGGCTCAATTTATAAAGAAGAAGAGTCAATAAAAATTATTAAAAAACTGCTTCCTGCTGGTTTAAATTTAGATGCATTTATTGCTATCTTAGGAAATCAATCTTGGTTTATTCCTTTTAATCGTTATTACATAAAAGAAAATAAAAATGAATATCATATTTGGCTAATGGATAAAAAAGGCAGACAACAAGAAATATGGATAAATAAAATAAATTTAAAAACAAAAAAATTTATATTGAAAAATAGTATGGAAGAAATTTTATGTAAAGTTTCTTTTCATTATGAAAAAAATAAAATAAAATCGATAAATATAATTGATATGTTTGGTACTAAATTTAAAATTACTTATGAGAGCTTTAGAAAAATGCCTTAATACAAATATATCCTAAAATGAGCATAATAGTAAATCCTGTTGCTAACCAATTAAAATAATGTTCAATAAATATTTGTATTTTTTTACCATAAATATAAAGTATACCTCCAACTAAAAAAAATCTAGCTCCTCGTGCAAAAAAGGAAGTTATGACAAAGGGCAAAAAATTAATTTTAAATGCACCAGCAGAAATAGTAAAAAGCTTATAAGGTAAAGGAGTAAAACCAGCAATACTAATAGCCCAAATATCATAAGTTTGATAAAGAGTTTGTACTTTTATATATTTTTCTGTTAGTCCATAAAAATTTATAATTTTTTGGCCGATGGTAGCCATAAATTGCCAACCAATAATATAACCTAAAATGCCTCCTAAAACTGAACCAATTGTGCAAAGGAGGGCATAGAAAAATCCTTTTTTTGGTTGTGCTACTGTCATAGTAATAAGTAAGGGATCAGGGGGGATAGGAAAAAAAGAAGACTCAGCTACTGCAATCCCAAACAATGCACTGTTAGCATAAGGAGTTTGTGCCCAAGCAATTACCCATTTGTAAAGTTTTTTTAAGAAATTACTCTGACCAGCCATGGACACCTACTAAAGGAACAAAGCGACATCCACCTAAATTTTCTCTAATAATACTTCCATCAGCTAGTTTTGTAATTTTATAAAGTACTTGAGCAGCTCGATCTCCGATGGGAATAACCAATTTCCCAAAAACATCAAGTTGTTCTAAAAAAGGAGGAGGAATGTCTGGAGCAGCAGCTGTGACAATAATTGCTTGAAACGGTGCTGCCTCTGGCCAGCCTAAAGTACCATCACCTGTTTTATATGCAATATTAAAATAGCCTAATCCATCTAAAACTGCTTTTGCTTTTTCTAACAAAGATGGTACACGTTCAATAGTAAAGACATTTTTAGCAAGCTCAGCCAAAATAGCTGTTTGATAACCAGAACCTGTGCCAATTTCTAAAACTTTTTCATTGCCTTTTAACTCCAAAGCCTCTGTCATAAGGGCAACAATATAAGGTTGTGAAATTGTTTGTCCTTCTCCAATAGGTAGGGGATAATCATTATAAGCCTGAGACCAAAGGGCTTCATCTACAAATAAATGTCTAGGAATTTTGCGCATAGCTGCTAATACTCGTCCATCTTTTATGCCACGTGCTTCAATCTGTTCTTTAACCATACGTTCTCGTGTTTGTGCGTAAATATCTTCTGTCATTTTTTTCCTAAAACTTTTTCTTTTAAAGGCATTTTTCCACAACTGAATTTTCCTTCTGGACAATATCCCAAACGTTCACATTTTGCTCCAGCTTCAGCAAAAACAGCTGGCAATTTCTCTTTGCAAATATTTAACATTGCATTTGCTAAATTTCTAATTTCCCATTGAGCCCTTTCACAGCAACGTAAAGCAAAAAAATTAAGAAGACTACGGCAATTCATAGTTATTACTATCTTTGTTTCACAAGCATTGGGTAAAACAAAACGGGCATCTTGATGTGCCTTTTCGCCTTTAATACCCATTTTTTCTAATTTATTTACAATAATTTTATATGTTTCTTGAAGATTTTTCATTGTATTTTCATAAATTTTCTTTAATTCATGATCTTTAGCAATGGATGGCGGAACAATATAAAAAAAATCTTCAATTTTTACATATCGTTGACTTTGTTGAGAATAAGAAGCAATACGATGTCTAACCAATTGATGACTTAATGCCCGCGAAATACCAGAAACAGCAAATGTGAAAGAGACATGTTCTATAACAGATTCATGACCAGATGCAACAATTTTTCGAACAAATGCCTCTTGTTCATCTACAGGAGGGATTCCTTTAATAGCTTTTTTAAAAATTTCAGATGCATCTTCTCTACTGTAGCATTGCCGACAAGCTGTATAGATTACAGCCAAAGCATTAGGAGTCATGCTTAAAAGTTCTACTTTTAATTGTGTTTCTGGCACAATTAAACCTTAAGAGCTCTGATGATTTCTAAGACAAACATAGGCAAATCTTCTGGTTGCCTAGAGGTGATTAAATTGCCATCTACCACCACTTCTGCATCAATAAATTTAGCTCCAGCATTTTCTAAATCATCTTTGATAGCAAAAAAGCCTGTAACAGTCTTTCCATTTAAAATTTTAGCCGAACACAGTAGCCATCCTCCATGGCAAATGGCTGCCACTACTTTTCCTTCTTGATACATTTTTTTAACTAAATCTACTATTTCAGGATACCTCCTAAGAATATCTGGTGCATAACCACCGGGAATAATAATTCCATCTAATGTTTCAGTTTTAACTTCTTTTGCATTCACTTCACTTTTAATTGGATAGCCATATTTTCCTTTATAAATTTTTCCCTTTTCTGGCCCAACAACTATAACTTCTATTCCTATTTCTTTTAATCGCAAAAGTGGATACCATACTTCTAAATCTTGATAAATATCAGCTACAAGGATAGCTATTCTTTTAGTCATATTTACTCCTTAATCTGTATGAACAGTTTTTGTTGCAAAAGCTGCTTCAAAATCTACTACACGATCTTTTTTAAAAGCACCAAAAAGAACAGCTGCTAAAAGACAAACAGCTATTATTGTAATGATAGCTGCCTTCCCACTCATTTCCCCCTCCTAATAAAAAATTTTACTTTTTTTAACATTCAAATTGAGTTTTTTCAATATTTTCTAGCAAGGGGTAGGAATATGGTTTTTATCCAAGTCCAGCTCTTTTTCTCAAAAGAATACGTTCTATTTTTTTAATCACAGATGCCAAAAATTCACGCTCAGAAGTATTTAAGCCTATAAATTTTACAGCCATAAACGCAATTTTAGGGAATTCTTTCTTTTCAAATTTTCTTACTACTTCTACTAATGGTTTTAATTTTTTCTCTTCATTGCCAAACTCTAATACAAGTCGAAAACGATCTCCCACTTTAAATTCTTCAAGATAAGTCTTTTTAGGATAAGAAAAACAAATGCCTCCTTCAGAAATATCAATAATAGGAAATACTTCTTTTTCTATGTAAAGAGTAATAGGATATTCTTTTACAGGGGTTACTCGATAAAAAAATCTAAGATTGCGTTTGTAAAAATACTTGGGATAACTTAATCGTAATGCCTGTGTTTGATGACCAGGAGAGAGTGTATAGTCTAATAATTCTAAAATCTTTGTATAAAATGCATATCTTTCAGGTGATGATGTAGGGGTGGGATACCAAAGGAATGTAGCTTCAATAGTTTCTCCTATCATAGATTTTAAAATAGGAGGTTGTGTTTGAGCTGCAATAAATGAATCATTCTCAGGAAATATTTCATAAATTATAGTACTTCTTACTTCAATTTGATATTCCTTTTCTGAGGCTGCTAAAACTAGATCTAAATGTCTGGCTGGTTGGATGACACGTTCTATTTCAGGAATAGCCATTAACTTCTCCCTACTTACTATTCTTATACTTTAAGGCAGCCTGAATGAAGGCTTTAAATAGAGGGTGGGGAGACATTGGTCTTGATTTAAATTCAGGATGAAATTGGCAACCAACAAACCAAGGATGCTCTTTTAATTCTATAATTTCTACCAATTCTCCATCAGGAGAAAGTCCACTAAAAATCATTCCCTTTTTTGTTAAAATCTCTCGGTATTCATTATTAAATTCATAGCGGTGTCTATGTCGTTCAAAGATTTCTTCTGTTTGGTAAGCAGCATAAGCAAAAGTATCCCTTTTTAAATGGCAGGGATAGGCACCTAAACGCATAGTGCCACCTTTATCAGCATGTTCATCTCTTCTTTGAATACTACCTAGACGAAAATCATACCATTCTCGCATAAGATAAATTACAGGATAGGGTGTATTAGGATTGAATTCAGTGCTATCTGCATTTTTTAATCCAACTACATTTCTAGCAAATTCTATTACAGCAAGCTGCATACCCAAACAGATTCCAAAAAATGGGATTTTTCTTTCTCTAGCATATTGTATAGCCATAATCTTTCCTTCTATTCCTCTTTTGCCAAAACCACCAGGCACAAGAATACCATCTACATCCTTAAGCCACTTTTCTGCCCCTTCTGCCTCAATATCTTCTGCTTCAATAAATTTTAAATTTACTTGACTTTCATTAGCTATTCCCCCATGCATAAGGGCTTCATTTAAACTTTTGTAAGAATCTTTGAAAGTAGCATATTTTCCTACCACTCCAATGGTAACTTCATGTTTAGGATTTTTAATCTTTTCCACTAATTCTTCCCAGGCATCTAATTTTGGTTCACGTGTCCAAATATTTAATAATTCTACAATTTTGTTATCTAGCCCTTCTTTATGAAATACTAGAGGCACTTCATAAATAATATCTACATCTTTGGCTGTAATAACTGCATCTTCATCTACATTACAAAAAAGAGAGATTTTCTTTTTTATTTCTGGAGGCAAAAATCTATCTGTACGACATAAAAGAATATCTGGCTGGATACCAATAGCCCTTAATTCTTTTACACTATGCTGAGTGGGTTTTGTTTTCAATTCGCCAGAACTTTTTATATACGGAACAAGTGTTAAATGTATATAAATGGCATTTTCTTTTCCTACATCTAATCGAAACTGACGAATGGCTTCCAAAAAAGGTAACCCTTCAATATCTCCTACTGTTCCACCAATCTCAATAATGGCAATTTGGGCATCTCCAGCAACACTCATAATTGCCTGTTTAATTTCATCAGTAATATGTGGTACTACTTGTACTGTTCCTCCTAAATATTCTCCACGTCTTTCCTTAAGGATAACAGAATAATAAATCTTGCCAGATGTATAATTATTTTTTCCACTCATAACAGCTGAGGTAAATCGTTCATAATGACCTAAGTCTAAATCTGTTTCTACTCCATCTTCAGTAACATAGACTTCCCCATGTTGAAACGGATTCATAGTGCCAGGGTCAACATTAATATATGGATCAAGCTTTTGAAAAGTAACAGTAAGACCTCTTGATTCCATTAAAGCACCAATGGCTGCTGAGGCAATACCTTTACCTAGAGAAGAAAGAACACCACCTGTGACAAAAATAAACTTTGTTTTTAAATTTTTTAAAGCCATTTTACAGATTTATAGCAAGAATACAATAGGTGTCAAGTTGATTTTTAAGATAAAAAAGCATAATATTTAACATGTTGCCATATTTAGCTATTACTTTAGGAGATGTATGTGGTATAGGGCCGGAAATCACACTTAAAGTTTTGTCTAAAAAAGAAGTTTATCAATTTTGTTATCCAATAGTTATTGGCGATGCAGCTGCTTTAAAAAAAGCAGCAAAGTTATTAAAAATAGATATAAAATTGATGTCTCCTTGGGAAAAAGGTTTTTTACCTTCGCCAAATCATATTTTTCTTTTAGAAGTTTCTCATTTATCAGAAAAAGACTTAATTTATGGAAAACCAACAGTAAATAGTGCCCGTGCAAGTGTAGATTATATTAAAATTGCTGTTGATTTAGCTTTAAAAAAGAAAGTAAATGGTATTGTAACATGTCCTGTGAATAAAGCTGCTATTAATCGAGCAGGTATTTCTTTTAGTGGTCATACAGAGCTTTTAGCAAAACTAACCAATACAAAACATTATGCTATGCTTTTTTGGGGAAAGAAATTAAAAGTAGCATTACTTACTATTCATGTGCCTTTGAAAAAAGTACCAACATTGGTTACACAAGAAAAAATTTTTAATTTAATTTCTTTAACATTTCATTTTTTAAAAGAAAAATTAAATATTTCCAATCCTCGCATAGCTGTAGCTGGTCTTAATCCTCATGCTGGGGAAGAAGGATTAATGGGAGATGAAGAAATAAAGATTATATCTCCTGCTATAAAAAAGGCTAAAGAAAATGGGATTGATGTAAAAGGGCCATTTCCACCAGATACTGTATTTTATTTAGCAAATGAGGGAAAATTTGATGTAGTTATTTCTATGTATCATGATCAAGGTTTAATACCCTTTAAACTTTTACATTTTCGTGATGGTGTTAATGTTACAATGGGATTACCTATTGTTCGTACTTCTGTGGATCATGGTACAGCCTATGATATTGCTGGAAAAGGTATAGCAGATGAAAGGAGTCTTTTTTCCGCCCTTTGTTTAGCTGCAAAAATGGCTTTTAAATTTTAATATTTTTTCCTTTCAATATAGGCATAAGCATTATGATTATGGATGGATTCAAAGTTTTCTGCCTCTACAGCAAACCAAGTAATATTATCATCTGCTAGAAGTTTTTCAGCGATTTCTCTTACTACATCTTCTACAAATTTTGGATTTTGATAAGCCTGTTCTGTTACATATTTTTCATCTATCCGTTTTAATACTGAATATATTTGGGATGAGCCAGCCTTTTCTACTAATTGAATAATATCTTCAAGCCAAACAAATTTTTTAAAACGAAGCCTTAGATTAACAATTCCTCTTTGATTATGGGCACCAAAATCACTTATTTCTTTTGAACAAGGACAAAGTGTACAAATAGGTACTTTTACACCAACCTCTAAATCCAATTTATTTTTTAAACTTCCTACTAATCGACAACGATATTCCATTAATCCTTTTGTTTTTGAAACAGGAGCTTTTTTTTCTATAAAATAAGGAAATTCTATTTCTAAATGAGCAGAAACAGCATTTAATCTTTCTTTCATTTTTTTGAGAATTTCTTTTATGCTTTTTAAGCTAATTAATTCTTCTTGATACTCATTTAATATTTCCACAAAACGGCTCATATGTGTTCCTTTAAACTGATGTGGTAAACCTACATACATATTAATAGAAGCCACTGTTTTTTGTTTCCCTTTTTCTCTGTCTAAAACAGTAATTGGATATGAGATATTTTTTATACCAACTTTATCAATTTCTATGCGACGTGTGTCAGGAAGATTTTGTACATCAACTATATTTTTCATCACTCATTTTTACAATAGAAATGAAAGTGTGTCAAAGGAATTATTTATCATTTTTGGATTGATTTTTTAGTAAAAAGCTTTATTTTAAATTTGTGACATTTAAATCTGTGAAGGAGAAATTGGAAAAACTTTATGCTATCCTCTCACCTGAGGATAAAGTTTTAATAATTATTTTTCCGGATCCTGATGCTATTGCTAGTGCTTGGGCTTTAAAAAGACTTCTGTGGCGTAGAGTGCAAACAGTAACTATTGCCTATATAAGAGAAACAAAAAGATTAGATAATCTGGCTATGCTTAAGTTACTTAAAATTAATATTTGTTCTTTTTCAGATATAGAACTTTCTTCTTTCACAAAATTAGCAATTGTAGATTCCCAACCTAGTCATTTTTCAGAATTAAAAGACATTTTTTTTCATATTATTATTGATCACCATCCTTTAAATGGGGAAATTGAAGGTAATTTTATAGATATTGTGCCAGAGTGTGGTGCTACAGCAACACTTTTGACTGAATATCTACGAAGAGCACGTATTAAACCTTCTTCTGCTTTGGCTACTGCTCTTTTTTATGGAATAAAAACTGATACACAAAATTTTGCCTTTAGAGGCACAGAAAGAGATATTAAAGCTTTTCGATACTTATTTAATTATATCAATCATACAATCATTCGTAAAATAGAAGGTTCTGAAATTAGTTTAAATAATATCCCATATTTTAAAAAGGCATTTAATGTTATGCAGGTAAATTTGGCTCAACATCAGATATTCATTTACTTAGGAAAAATAACTGAATCAGATATATGTGTTATTTTAGCCGATTTTTTCCTAAAAATTGCTGAAATTTCATGGAGTATAGTGGCTGGCCGATATAAAAACCGTCTTATTATTATTTTTCGAAGCGATGGCTATCGTAAGCATGCAGGTCGATTAGCAGAAAGGGCATTTGGTCATCTAGGTCAAGCAGGAGGGCATAAGGAAATGGCTAGGGCTGAAATTCCACTTAATAGGCTTAAGGATATTTTAAGAAGTTTTACCGATAAAGATATAAAACAATTTATTTTAAAACAGATAATTAAAATGGGGTCATAAAATGATATTAGAACAAATGAGTTATATAGAAAAAGTGGGGCGTTTTATTTATCTATTTTTACGTGAAGAATTAGAAAGATTTCTAATAAAAAAAGCATTAATTGATTCTTTTTTTAATTTTTTAAAAGAAGGTTTAGAATATCCTTTTGTAGATAAACGTGAGCTTAAACCAAGAGCTAGAATTTATGAAAAAGAGTATCCATTACATCATGCTTTTTTAGTAATATTTTCTGAAGGAACATTACCAAGCTATTGCAAACGTTATATTCGTTTTTTTGAAAGTAATAAATTAGTTAAAGAAAATTTGCAATATTTAGTAGATTTAAAACTTTACAAAAAATTTTCAAAAAATTTAAGCTATTTTGAACAAAGTGATTTTTTTAAACTTCTGGATCAAATTTTACCTGTAGATTTTGCCCTTCTTATTCAGCGAGAAGGTTTATTAAGAAGACCTCGTTATCTTTTATCTCATTTTCGTGTAAAAATAGATTGGCCTATTGATGCTGCAGCAGAAGATCTAGCAAAATACTTACGTTATATTTCTAGAGATTTATATGAAAAAGGAGAAAAGTATGCTGAGCTTTTACAGCAGAAATTCTTTGAATATTATGGTTTTCACCATACTGCTGGTGGTCGGCGATCTGCTGCTATCATTGCTGCTCAATATCTTAAACACCTTGAGTTTATTTCCACTATTTATGTTGCTAGTGCTAGTTGTCGCTCTCTTATTCGCATTACAACAGAAGGCACTATTAGTAAATTTGTCCTTTTAAGATTAACTAATGAAGAGATAGAAAAAATAGCTATAGAAAATCATATGGATAAAGAAGAATTTGAAAAATATTTTATTTTTCATCGTTTTGATGAATATGGTATTGCTCTTTTTCAGGTTATTTATACACATACAGAAGTTTCTACTCCGCCTTCTGATGGAAAATTAAGGGAATTAAATCCAGATGCTTATTGGATAATAGTAAATAAACAATTACTTTTACCTATATTGAAATTTCCTGAAATTCGCCCTATAGAATATCGTACTATTTATGCATAAGGCCCTCTTTGAAGAGGGCCTTTATATTTATTCAACCTTAATCTTAATCTCTTTCTTTTTAGCCTTTTCAGATTTAGGTAAAACAATCTTTAATATACCATTTTTATAAGAAGCTTCAATTTTATCTTCATCCACCTCTACAGGCAATCTGATAGTTCTTACAAAGCTTCCATAGCGCCGTTCTACCAAGTGATAATCCTCATCTTTTTCTTCTTTTTCTTGCTTTTTCTCTCCCTTAATAGAAAGGACATTACCACTTAATGTAATTTCTACATCCTTTGGATCAACTCCTGGAAGTTCTGCTTTTACAACTAGATTATCCTTTGTTTCAGTAACATCTAGTGCTGGAGCCCATCCCTCTATTGGTTCAAGTCCTACTCTTTCACCAAAGAAACTTTCCCAGAGTCTGTCCATTTCCTTTCTCAAGCTTTCGAGTTCCCTTCTTGCTCTCCAAGGTAGAATTTCAAACATATCTATCACCTCCTTTTTATTTTATTTTTTATTTTGTTTCCTTTTTTAAAGTAATCATTATTTTTAAGTAGTCAAGGATTTAATAAAAATAATCGGCTTGACATTTATGTAAAAATTAGGTGTAGTATAGGCTAAATTATGAAGGAGGGTGATATGAAGAAAAATGTTGTTAGCGGTATTGTAATTTGTTTGATAACTTTTTATTTTGATTTTGCTTCAGCTCAAATTCAAGGTAAATTTTGGTTTGGTGGTATGGGTGCATATCTTGATTATAAAGAGAAAGAAGCAGGTAAAGTTTTAGATAAAGATTATGGCTGGCTTCCTGGATTTGAAGGAGGGTTTTTATTAAGTGAAAGGGATTGGATGCTTAGAATTATGGGTAGAAGAGTTAGTGGTGATGTAACTTATGATGGTCAAACAAGCGAAGGAGTACCTTTAAAGTTTGATAATGAACATGAAACAATTTGGTCAGTCGAATTGAATTATGGATATACTTTTAAAACTATAATTAACATTACTCCATATGTTGGTATTGGTTATCGGAAATGGGTGAGAGGGAAGGCTCAATTAGTTCAAGCAGCTGATGGTAGCTATACTTGGGATTATAAAGAAGTTTATAAATGGGGATATGTACCAGTAGGAGTAATTTTGGAGAAAAGGTTTTTAAGGTCTTTTAAAATAGGTTTTGATGCTGCTGTAGTATTTCCTTTTAATATGAAAATGACTGCGTATCTGAGTGAAATTGGTGGTTCAGATCTAGATTTTGATTTAGGTTGGCATGTTGGAGGAAGATGTGAGTTGCCTATTGCCTGGTATATTAGACCTGCAACTGCTTTTTATATTAACCCTTTTTATCGTTATTGGAATATAGGAGAATCTAATATAGTATTTGGGTTTTATGAGCCTCATAGCATTACCCATTATTATGGTGTTAGTTGTGGGGTAATGTTTGAATTTTAAAAAAGGAGGGTGAAGATGAAATTAACTGACATTTTACCAGTTGAAGAATGGCAAAAATTAGCAGAAGAAATTTTTAAAAAATTTGATATGAATGCTTCAGTAAATGATGAGGAAGGATTTATTATTCATCCTGCACCAGGTTGGGCTAATGAAATTTGTCCAAAGATTAAAGGAGGAGAAGAAACAAGAACAGTATGTGCTTCTGCACATCAATATTTGATGAAGATGGCTCAGGAAAAAAATGCTCCAGCAGAAGGAGAGTGTGATGTAGGTTTTACAAAATTTGTTGTTCCTATTTTTTATGAAGGAAAATTTTTAGGTACTGCAGGAGGATGTGGTTTTTTAATGGAAGGTAATGAATTAGATACATTTTATATTGCTAAACTGCTTCATCTTAGTGAAGATGAAGTAGAAAATATGGCAGCGAAAGTTAAAGTATTTTCTGAATCAGATTTAAAGGAAGCAATAGCATTTGTTGAAAAACGCATAAAGGAAATTTTAAGTAAATAAATGAGGATACTTCTTATTGAAGTAAATCCTTTTGCACCCCCAACTATACCTATCTCTTTAGGCTATATAGCAGCTTTTCTTAAAAAAGAAGGATTTGATGTAAAAATTCTTAATATTTCTCAAGAAGGGGAGTATTCTATTAAAAAATTAGGAAATTTTATTAAGGAATTTTCCCCTCAACTTGTTGGCTTTAGTACTTATCAACGCAATATTTTATTTGTTTTAGGTTTTGCCCGTTTTATCAAAGAAATTAATAAAGAAATAAAAATCGCCTTAGGCGGCCCTCAAATTACCTTTATGCCTAGTGAAGCTTTAAGAGAGATGCCTATGGTAGATTACCTCTGTCGTAGTGAAGGTGAGCTTAGTCTTTTAAGCATTGTCAAAGCAATAGCTGGTGGTAATCCTTTTAATGGTATACAAGGTGCAACATATCGGGTAGATGGAGAAATCAAAGAAGGTGAACCAATTAAAGGTTATGAAAATTTAGATAATTATCCCTCACCTCATCTTATGGATATTTTTGATTATAATCCAGTGGAAGAAGTAATTTTGATTACTTCAAGAGGATGTCCTTTTAATTGTGTTTTTTGCTACACACCTCAGGCATCTGGACATAAAATAAGATTTCATTCTATAGAAAGGGTGCTTGAAGAAATAAAATGGATAGTAAAAAAAGGGAAAAATCAGTTATGGTTTGCTGATCCAAATTTTTCTTTTAAAGGAGAAAGAGTTCATCAATTGCTTGAAGGGATTTTAAGAGAAGGACTCAAGGTAAAGATATGGTTAGAGACAAGAGTGGATTTAATTGATGAAGAAATGATTAAAAAGATGAAAAGAGCAGGGGTACATACAATTGCCTATGGACTTGAATCTGCTTCAGAGCGTATTTTAAAAATTATCAAAAAGAAAATTTCTATTGAACAGCTTGAGAAGGCTATTTTTCTTGCTCAAAAAAATGGGATTGAAGTTGAAGTCTTTTCTCTTTTTGCTCTGCCAGGTGAAACCTTTAAAGAAGCATTACAGACACTTGAATTTGTAAAGGCACATGGGATAAAAATTCAAGGCAATTCTAATGCACAGCAGATGCAACTTTATTTTGGTTCTCCCATTACAAATAATTATCAAAAATATGGTATCAAGCCTTTTTCAGAAAAAAGGCCATTATATATTTCTATTGGAGATAGATATGAAACAGAAACTATGTCTAGAGAAGAGATAGCTACTATAAAAAAACTTTGGAGAGAGCATTCTTTAGATAAAGGGAGGAGAATAGTTTCCTAATGCATATTGTCTATATAAAACTCAATACAGATTTTTCTATTTCTTCATTATTGCCTGAATTGGATATGTTTAACGAAATATATTTTTTTATTGAAGATTTTAAAAAAAATTTTCAAAAATTGCTTATTATTATCAAAGAGATAACAAATTTTTTAGAAAAATACTCCTTTTGCCAAATTCGTTTACATTTGGTTCATCCATACGAAGAAGGTCTAGAATCTTTTTATAATACAATTTATCAAATGCTTAATCCATTTAATTTAGAAGGTTATAGTCACCAGATTACTCCACGTTTAATGATTTTTCCAATAATTTTTTCCCCTCCATTTTCAAATACTTCACTTTTTTCCTTTTTAGAATCACATTTTATGCCACCTGGTGTAATTGTAAATAAAGGTGTAAAAGAAAAAATAAAAAATATTGAGAGAATTTTTATTATGTCTCATTCTGATTTTTTACTTTCTATTGCTTATCAAAATTTTTTGTTAAATCTTTTAGAAAATATGCGTTTATTGGGAGAAAATTGGTGCCTTTGTCCTAAGACAATAATTATTGATAAAGGGCAAATTTTTCCCTGTATACGTGCATATCAATTTAAATTGAAACATTTACCTAAAGGTCTTTGTTCTCAATGTCGTTATGAGCTCCTTAACATATTTTCAAATACATCACTTATAGGTAATGAAGAATTAGTAAACCTTCATTTCCGGCTAGGTCTTACTTGTTTTGAAAAGGAAGAAATAGAAATAGCTTCAAAACATTTTTATCAAGCTTTAAAATTTGTTCCTTCTGATGAAAAAGAAGATGTTTATTATTATCTTGGTCTATGTCAAGCACAACTTGGTGAATATGATTTAGCCATTGAATATTTAAAAAAAGCAAATATTCAGCATTACAATACTTATTTTTATCTAGGTTTTTCTTATTTTCAAAAAGGAAATTTCTTGAAAGCAAAAGAAAATTTAGAAATAGCTTTAAATTTCTTTCCACCATTAGAAGAAAAATTGATGATAGCACTCTATCTTGGCCATGTTTATAAAGAATTAAAGATGTATAAAGATGCTATTTTTTTACTTAAAGATATAGAGAAAAAAATACCTGTTAAAGAAATATATAATTTGATGGGTACATGTTATTTTAAACTTAATTCTTATGAAGAAGCTGTTTTTTGTTTTAAAAAGGCTATTTCTCTTGATCCTAATTCAGCCATTGATCATGCTAATCTTTGCTTGGCTTTAAAAGCATTAAATAAAAAAGAAGAAGCAAAATTTCATTGTGAAAAAGCACTATCTCTTGATCCAACTATTGAATTTGCTTATAAAGCATTAAATGAATTGAAGGAGATATAATGTTTTTAGAAACAGCTATTTCTGATTTAAAAAAGCTTTCTGGGAAAAAAATAAAAATATATTTAATTAATAATCAGCAATCAGAAATATCTTTAAAATTAAAAGATTTTACTTTATTTTTAAAAGAACATTTGCCAGATATAAAAATAGAAATCAAAAAAGAAATTTTACCAGCATATCCTGCAATTAAATTAACTGATGAAAAAGAAAAAATACAAATTTATTACATGGCTATACCTGAAGGAGGAGAATGGTTGCCTTTTTTAAAAGCTTTAGAAGCAATAACAACAGGAAAAAGTTTTTTAAATCAAAAAGAACTTGAAAGAATAAAAAATATTAAAAAATCTATAGAAATTAAGGTATTTATTACTCCTATCTGTCCTTTTTGCCCTTTAGTGGTAGAAAAAGCTAATCAATTAGCAATAGCACATTCATCTATAAAAACATTTGTTATAGACAGTAATTTTTATTCTGATTTGGCTAAGCAATATAAAGTCACTGCATCACCTACAGTGGTTATTAATAAGGATTATTTTTTAGTAGGTACAGAGGCAAGGGAAAAATTAATAGATTTTTTAGAAAAGGCTAACCAAATAATGTATGATGCTGAAGTATTAAAGTCTTTGTTAAAACAAGCACAGGCAGATCGTGTCATAGAGCTTTGTCAAAAGGATGAAAAATATTTATATAATTTATTAAGTTTATTAAAAGCACCAGAACTCTTTACAAGGATTGGTGTAATGAGGGTTTTAGAAGAATTGGCAGAAAAAAGAGAAATTAAAGAAAAAATTTTGCCTTCAATAATAGCAATGTTAGATACAAAAGAAGAAAGAGATAAAGGAGATATTCTTTTTTTATTAGGATTAATTGGTAACTTAGAAGTTGTGCCAATCATTCAAAAAATAGCTGAAAATGCCTCTCCTGTAATTAAGGAGATTGCGCTTGAAGCGATTGAGCAAATAAAAGAAAGAGAAACTTTACATTAAGCCATATCTTTTTTTATAAGCTAATAATGTATTTTTAAGAAGCATAGCTACAGTCATCGGTCCAACTCCCCCTGGTACAGGTGTAATAGCCGCTACTTTAGATGAAACATCTTCAAAATCTACATCTCCACATAGTCCTTTTTCTGTGCGATGTATGCCTACATCAATAACTATTGTCCCTTTTTTTACCATATTTTGTTTAATAAAACGTGGTTTACCAATTGCTACAATAAGGATATCTGCCCTTAAAGTATGAAAAAGAAGGTCTTTAGTAGCAGTATGGCAGACAGTAACTGTAGCATTGCCTGTATTTTTTTGCATGAGTAAAGCTGCTAATGGTTTACCAACGATATTGCTTCTGCCAAGAATAACTACTTCTTTACCTCTTGTCTCAATGCCTGCACGACAAAGTAATTCCCATATACCAGCTGGAGTACATGGTATAAAGCTAGGTTCACCTATTAATAAGCGGCCTAGATTATAAGGGTGAAAACCATCGGCATCTTTCTCTGGGTTAATAGTTTCAATAATTGCTCTTTCTGAAATAGAAGGTGGTAATGGAAGTTGCACTAAAAATGCATCTACTGTTTCTTTATGATTTAATTGATTAATAAGTTCACATAATTTTTCTTGAGAAGTATCTTCAGAAAGATGATATAATTCAAATTCTATTCCAATCTCTTTACATGCTTTTTCTTTAGCCCTTATATAACTAGCTGAAGCAGGGTGTTCCCCTACCCAAATAACAGCTAGACAAGGAGCTCTCTTAATTTTTATTTTGAGACTTTCAATTTCTTCAGCTAATTCTTGTCGTATTTTTGAAGCAATTTCTTTACCACTAATGATTATAGCCATTTCCCCCTCCTATCAATATTTATCAAAATACCCACTCCAATAAAGTTAATAAGTGTAGAAGAACCTCCATAACTCATAAATGGTAAAGGAATACCTACTACTGGAAGTAGCCCTAATGCCATAAAGATATTGATAACTATCTCCCAGAAAAACATACTGATAATACCTGCTGCTAATAAAAAAGTAAATGAATGGCAGGCATTTTCTGAAATTTTTATTCCTGTAAGAATAAGAAGGAGATAAAATACTAGCAAAAACATACATCCTATAAATCCCCATTCTTCAGCAAATACCGAAAAAATAAAATCCGTATAATGTTCTGGTAAAAATCTCAATTTATTTTGAGTTCCTTTTAAAAATCCCTTTCCCCAAAATTGTCCTGAACCTATAGCAATCTTTGTTTGTTTTATATGATAGCCAATTCCAAGTGGATCTTTTTGAGGGGAGAGAAATCCTAATATTCTTGCTTTTTGATAATCTTTTAATCCAAATTGCCAAAAAACAGGTAATAGAGCGAAACTGACTATAATAGCACCAATAATAATTTTATGATTTACTTTACTTAAAAAACACATAGTTCCAAAAATAATTAAAAGAAAAAGAGCAGTTCCTAAATCAGGTTCTAAAATAATAAGAAAAGCAGGCAATAATGTTAAAATTAGCATTTTTAAAAATACTTTTAAATTTTGAATTTCTATGTCTGTTTCTGCTAAATAACGGGCAAGAACAATGATTAATGTTAATTTAGCCAGTTCTGAAGGTTGAAAAGAAATAGGACCAAATCCTAGCCATCTTTTTGCTCCCATAAGTGGTGAGGCAATTATAAGCACAAGAAGTAAAAGAAAAAGATTAAAGATATAAATTGGGTAAGCATAAATATAAAGACGACGACAATCTATTTTTGTTATAAGCCATAAAATGAAAAAACCTAAACAGACCCAAATGATTTGTTTTATAAAAAGAGTTTTTGTTTCTAAATAACTTGTAGCACTATAAAGATTAAACAGTCCAATAATTGATAAGATAAATACAATAAACCACAATTGTCCAGAAAGTGTAAGAAAAAATCTAATTTTTTCCATATAAATATGCCTCTATTAAATCTCTAGCTAAAGGTGCTGCAGTTATACCACCTTTTCCACCATGTTCAATTAAAACTACTATTACAATTTTGGGATTTTTAGCAGGTGCAAAACCAGCAAACCAAGCATGGTCTTCAATAGAAAGTTTATTTTTGGTATTAATAGAAACTAATTGTGCAGTTCCTGTTTTACCAGCAATAGTTACTAAATGAGAACGGGCATGGTAACCTGTACCAGAAGGATGATTCATAACACCAATCATAGCATCTCTAATAATTTTTAAATTTTTTGCTGAAATAGGTAACTTACATTTTATTTCAGGTTTTATTTCTTTTATAATTTCTCCCCTTACTGAAACTATCTTTTTAACTATTTTTGGTTTATAAATATATCCTCCATTGGCTATTGCTGCAAAAAATTGAGCAAGCTGGAGAGGTGTAGCTAAGAATGCTCCCTGTCCTATGGACATATTTAAGGTTTCTCCTTCTGGCCATCTTGTTTTTTTAGTCTTCCAATACCAAGTGGGATTAGGTACTAATCCTTTAGCCTCTTTTATTTCAATACCTGTAAGTTTTCCAAATCCACATTTATAAGCATACTGTGCTAATCTTTCTGCTCCTAACCAAAGACCTAATTGATAAAAAAATACATCACAAGATTGAATAATTGCCCGCTTTACATCCATCCAACCATGTCCTATTTTTTTCCAGCAATGGAATACACGATTGCCAAGTGGAAATCTTCCAGAACAATAAATTTTAGTTCTTGGAGAAATTACTTTTTCTTCTAAAGCAGCAATAGCTGTTACTATTTTTAAGAGTGATCCTGGTGGATAAAGTCCAGCTGTAACTCGATTTTCTAAAGGATGGCCAGGATGTTTTTTAATTTTATTCCATGTTTTTTCATCCATACCTTGAACAAAAAGATTTGGGTCATAACTAGGGCTACTAGCAGAAATTAAAATCTCTCCTGTAAATGGGTCAAGAGCCACAATGGCTCCTTTTTTTCTTTTTAGTAAAATTTCAGCTTTTTTTTGAAGATTTGCATCCAAAGTAAGATATAGATTATTACCAGGTTCTGGTGAAATTTCTTTCAAAGTGCGAATAATACGTCCAAGTGCATCTACTTCTAAATAACGTTTCCCTTTTTTACCAGCTAAATTTTTTTCATAGCTTTTTTCTAAACCACTTTGACCAACAAAATCTGTAGGTTCGGCATCAGGCAATGTTTTTAATTGTTTTGGGGTAATAAGACTTACATAACCAAGAAGATGAGATGCGAGAATTCCATTTGGATAAAATCTTAAAGGAATAACAGTAATTTTTAAAGCTGGGAAAAAATAAGAGCGTGTTTCAATAATAGCTACCTCTTTCCAAGAAAGTCCTTTTTTTAAATAAACAGGACTCAAGGGATATTTTAGTTCTTTTTTAATTAATTTTAGTACTTCTGAGCAATCTTTTTGAAGAATAGAGGAAAGGAAAGAGGCATATAATTTAAGCATTTTTTTATTTTTAGGTAACTTTTGAGGATAAAGTAAAAGACAAAAACTTGGGCGATTTGTCGCAAGAATAATGCCATTTCTATCATAAATGATGCCTCTTGCTGCTGGGATAGATTCTATTTCTAAGCGATTTTTTTCAGCTAAAAAGGCATATTCCCTTCCTCGAGCAAGTTGCAAATAAGCAAGTCTTATTCCAATAACAGCTAAAAGACAAAAAACTATTAGACGAAAATGAATAAGACGTTTTTGCCATTTTTTTAAAATTCTATTTTGATTAACTGGCATCAGAAAATAATATATCGTAAACTTTAAAAACAATTGGAGCAAGAAGAGTAGTAGTAAAAATAAATATGATAATTTCTTTAAATGTTTCTTGCAAATTTAATTCAAAGATTAAAGACCATATATATTGCCAACCTTTTAAAAATAACATGCCTATAAAAACAAAAATAGTCTGAGTAGAAATTTTAAGCCAAATGATTTTTTCTTTTATTTTAAAACCCCACCATCTAAGACATAAAAATCCACTAAGATAAATACCTAAGAGATTTCCCTTATAAACATCAAGTATTGCTCCCCAAAACGCTATAGGTAAAAAAGTGGGTGAGGAAAAAGCTATATAAAAAATATTGAGCAAAAATATAAGAAAACATAAATAAGTAAAAGAATTTTTAGCAGGAAATAAAGATAAAAAAAACCATATACTAGGTAATAACCAAAAAATTAAAAAATGTTTTTTAAATTTACTCATGATTAAGTTTTTGAGGTAATTTTAATAAAACAATTAATTCTTCTAATCGTTGAAAATCAACTGATGTTTGTAACTCAATTTCTTTAAAGAGACTAGGAATTGGTTCAGAGATATGTATAACTTGACCAACAGGAATACCCTTTGGGAAAATACCATCTAGTCCAGAAGTGATAAAAAGATCACCTATTTTTACATCTTCTTCTTTTGGTATATATTTAATTTTTCCTCTGTTCATACCAGTTCCTAAAAAGATACCATGGATTCTAGTTCTTTGTGACATTACCTCTACTCTACTATTACTATCAATAATGGTTAAAACTTTGGCATAATGAGGAGAAAGAGCAACTACCTGTCCAACAATTCCTTTAATACTTATTACTGGTGAATGTAATTTTACACCATCTTTTTTGCCTTTATCTAAAAAAATAATCTTTGGATTAAACTGAGGGGCATAAGCAATTACTCTAGCTCCTGTTGATGGATAAGGTAATTCTTTTTTTAAACCTAAAAGTTTTTCTAATCTTTGATTTTTATGAAGTAATTCTTCACACCATATTTGCTTTGCTTCCAAAGTTTGAAGCTTTTTTTTTAACAGTTGATTTTCTTCTTTAATTTTTTTAATATTCAAATAAGTTTGTTTTATTTCTTCCAAAGAATGCCAAGCATAAGTTATTCCTTTAGAGAATGGAGCTGATATTTCCATTAAAATTTTGGTTAAAAAATGCCATCGTGTATCTAAAATAAACAATACAAAAAAAAGAAAAAAAAGACCTATTCCTTTTTTTCTTTTTAAGATAAAAGAAAAAATTTTATGTAATTGCAACTTCCCTTAAGATATCAATATTTTCTAAAGCTTTTCCTGCACCCAAAACAACAGTAGAAAGAGGGTCTTCAGCAATAAAGACAGGCAATTGTGTTTTTTCCCGTAATAATTTATCCATACCTCTTAATAATGCACCACCTCCAGTAAGCATAATTCCCTGATCCACAATATCTGCTGCTAATTGAGGAGGTGTTTGTTCTAAAGCATCTTTTACAACACTTACAATAATTTCAATTTGCTCTTGTATAGCTGACCTCACTTCACTAGAACTAATAGTTAAAGTATGCGGTATACCACTAATAAGATTTCTCCCTTTTATTTCTATTGTTCTTTCTTCATCCTCTGGAAATGCTGTGCCAATATTAATCTTTACTTGTTCAGCAGTATGTTCTCCAATAAGCAGATTATATTTATGCTTGACATATTGAACAATAGCTTCATCCATTTTATTTCCAGCTACTCTAACAGATTTACTATAAACAACCCCTGCTAATGAAATTACAGCTACTTCTGTTGTACCACCACCAATATCTACTACCATATTGGCTTTTGGTTCAGTAATAGGTAATCCAGCTCCAATAGCTGCAGCCATTGGTTCTTCTACTAAATATACCTCTCTTGCACCAGCCAATTCAGCAGCTTCCTTAACTGCTCGTTTTTCTACTTCTGTAATTCCTGATGGAATGGCAATTACAACTCGTGGGCGAATAAGACTACGCCGATTATGCACTTTACGAATAAAAAAACGAAGCATTTCTTGTGCTACTTCAAAATCAGCAATAACTCCATCCTTTAAAGGTCTTATAGCCAAAATATTACCTGGTGTTTTTCCTAACATAGATTTAGCTTCTTTACCCACAGCTAATACTTTATTATTGCCTCGATTATCCTTTTTTACAGCTACTACTGAAGGTTCATTTAAAACAATGCCTTTCCCTTTTACATAAACAAGTGTGTTAGCAGTACCTAAATCCAAAGCCAAATCATCTGAAAACCATCCTACTATATAATCTAAAATCATCTTTTTCTCCTTTTTCTTTCTAAGAAATGCTAGCAGAATTGTTTATTTTAATCAACTACTAAACACCTTCCAGTCATTTCTTGTGGGATTGAACAACCGATTAAATGGAGGATGGTTGGAGCAACATCTCCTAAGATGCCTGATTTTAATTTTATTTTTGGAACAGGATCCTTTACAATAATAAAAGGTACAGGATTTAATGTATGAGCAGTATGTGGCTGTCCAGTTTCATCATCTATCATTTCTTCAGCATTTCCATGATCTGCTGTAACAAAAGCAATACCATTTTGTCTTTTTATTTCATTAAGAATTTCTCCAAGACATTTATCTACTGTTTCACAAGCCTTAATAGCTGCTTCTAAAACTCCTGTATGTCCTACCATATCTCCATTAGCAAAATTTAATACAATGAATTGATATTTTTTTGTTTTTAAACGTTTAATGAATTCAACCGTTACTTCAGGTGCACTCATCTCTGGCTTTAAATCATAAGTAGGTACTTCTTTTGGTGAAGGGATAAGACAACGTTCTTCTCCTGGGAAGGGTTTTTCCTTACCTCCATTGAAAAAATATGTAACATGAGCATATTTTTCTGTTTCAGCAATTCTTAATTGTTTCCATCCCTGCTGGCTAATAACTTCTCCCAAAATATTCTTCAAATTCTCAGGTGGAAAAGCAACAGGTAAATTAAATTTAATATCATATTCTGTCATACAGACAAAATAATTTAAAAATGGCCATTTTTGTCGCGGGAAATAAGAAAAATCTTTAGAAGTTAAAGCACGAGTGATTTCTCTTACTCGATCTGCTCTAAAATTAAAAACAATCACTACATCATTATCATCAATAGTAGCTATTGGTTCCTTATTATCTGAAATAATTACTGTTGGTTTTATAAATTCATCTGTTTCTCCACGCTCATATGCATTTTTTACTGCTTCTATAGCACTTTTTGCTAAAAATCCTTTTCCTAATACTATTGCTTCATAAGCCAATTTTATTCTTTCCCAACGATTATCTCTATCCATAGCATAATAACGCCCTGAAACAGTAGCAATTTTCCCTACTCCTATATTCTTAATATTTTCCTCTACATCTTCAATATATTTTAAAGCACTTTTCGGTGGAGTGTCTCTACCGTCTGTGAAAGCATGAATAAATACTTGATTTACCCCTTTTTCTTTTGCCAATTTGCATAGAGCATAAAGATGATCTAACGAACTATGTACTTGCCCATCAGAAACAAGTCCTAAAAGATGAAGTTTTTTTCCTTTTGCCCTTGCCATAGCTTCTAACAAAATCTTATTTTTAAAAAAATTGCCATCTTTAATAGCTTTACTAATACGAGTAACATCCTGATAAACAATTCTTCCAGCCCCTAAATTAAGGTGACCTACTTCAGAATTGCCCATTACTCCTTCTGGTAGACCTACTGCTTCACCATGTGCTTTAAGTGTTGTCCAAGGGTAAGTAGCCATTAAATAATCCATCACAGGTGTATTGGCAAGAGCTACAGCATTTCCTTTTTTTTTAGGATTTAACCCCCAACCATCTAAAATAATAAGAACAACAGGTCCCATTATAAATCCTCTTTTAAATTATATCTTTCTTCCCAGTTTATTCTCGGAGCATCTACCCAAAGACCTTCAAGGTCATAATATTTTCTTACAGGTTCAAAGAAAATATGAATAACTAATTCATCAAAGTCTAAAAGCACCCAATGACCTTGAGCAAAACCTTCTATACCTAATGGTTTATGTCCTTTTTCCTCCATTTTTTTCAAAATTTCTTCAGCAATAGCTTGACTATGCCTATCTGAATTAGCACTCATAATCATAAAATAATCAGCAATATTAGAAAGACCACGCAAATCAAGCAAAACAATTTCAGTAGCCTTTTTTGAAAGAGCTGCTTTTAAACTAATCACATTTTTCATTTCTCCCTCGATAAAGTCCATAAGCATAAATATACTCCTCTACGCTGCTAGGAACAAGGTAACGAATAGATTTTTTCTCCCGAATTAAACGTCTGATGTGAGTTGCTGAAATATTTAAAGAAGATATTGGACAATAATATACAATCTTTCCTGTAGGAAGGTAAAAGCAATTTTTTTCTATTTTAATCTTAGAAAAAAAATAGTTTAAGGTTTCTATCATATATTTTTTAGGAGCTTTACGTGGGATAACAATAAAATGAGTAAGCTGAAAGAGCTTCTCTGGTGTTTTCCAAGTTTTAATACCTAAAAAGGCATCTAGACCAATAATAAAAAACATTTCAATATCTTTTTTTTCACTAATAAGGATTTCTAAAGTATCTACTGTATAAGACTTTCCTGCCCTTTTTCCTTCTATATCTGAAACAAAAAAATAAGGATTATTTGCAATAGCTTTCTTTACCATCTCATATCGGTGAGAAAAATCTACCAATTCTGTTAAAGGTCGATGGGGTGGTATACTAGCAGGTATAAATAAAATTTTATCCAAATTTAATTTTTCTCTAACTTCTTCTGCTGCTCGCAGGTGTCCAACATGAATAGGATTAAAAGTACCCCCAAAAATTCCTAACTTCACTTTAAGTTCTTATCTGTCCCTGTCCAAATACAATAAATTTAGTTGTTGTCAATTCTTCAAGCCCCATTGGCCCATAGGCATGAAGTTTTGAAGTACTAATTCCAATTTCTGCTCCAAGCCCAAGTTGATTACCATCATTAAATCTAGTAGAAGCATTTACCAATACTACTGATGCATCCACTCTTTCTAAAAATTCCCAAGCCCTAGCGTAATCTTCAGTAATAATAGCTTCAGTATGATTTGAACCATAACGGGAAATGTGCGCTATAGCTTCTTCCATGCTTGTTACTACTTTTACTGCTAAAATTAAATCTAAATATTCAGCTGGCCAATCTTCTTCTTTAGCAGGTTTTGCTGAAGGGAAAATAGTACAAGTTTTGGGACATCCTCGAATCTCTACTCCTGCTTCAGAAAAACGTTTTAACATTACTGGTAAAAACTTCTCTGCTATACTTTCATGTACAAGCATAGTTTCCATTGCATTACATACACCAGGTCTTTGTACTTTAGCATTAAAACAAATCTCTTCTGCTTTTTTCAAATCAGCTTTATCATCTACATATACATGACATACTCCTTTATAATGTTTAAGCACAGGTATCTTAGCATGTTCTGTCACAAATCTAATAAGTCCTTCTCCTCCACGTGGAATAATTAAATCGATATAATTTTCCATTTCAAGTAATACTAAAATAGCTTCTCTATCAGTAATAGGAACAACTTGAATTGCCGCTTCTGGTAAACCTAATTTTTTTAAAGCATCACTCATAATTTTACCTAAACACAAATTTGAATTAATAGCTTCAGAACCACCTCTTAAAATAACAGTATTACCTGCTTTTAGACATAAAGCCGCTGCTTCAATTGTTGCATCAGGCCGAGCTTCATATACCATAGCAATCACACCTAAAGGAATACGCATTTTCCCTACTTTTAATCCATTTGGACGTTGCCACATTTTAACAATATTACCTACTGGATCAGGGAGAGCAATAACCTCTTTTAAATTGTTAATCATACCTTCTATTCTTTTTTCATTAAGTGTAAGACGATCAATCATTGCTTTAGAAAGTCCTTTTTCTTTTGCAAAGCTTATGTCTTTGGCATTAGCTTCTAATAAATTAGACATATTGGTTTTTAATCCTTGAGCAATTTCTTCTAAAACAGCATTTTTTATATTTGTATTAGCTCTTGCTAATATTTCAGCTGCTTTTTTAGATGCTTTTGCCATCTGCAAAATTTTTTCCCTTATTTCCATCTCTACCTCCAATTTTTAATACTGACAGGGAAATTAACACAAGGAAACAAAATAAGCAAGAGAGTTAAATAATTAAAATTTTTTAAAAAAAACCTTTGACAAATATTTTAAAATGTTGTAAAAGAACACAGATTAATTCTAAGGAAGGGGTAGAGCTGTGATTAGTGTAAGTGTTGATAAGTCATGTTTAATTCATTTGGTAAATTTTGTTATTCTTATTTTTATTTTAAATGCTCTTCTTTATAAACCAATTCGAGAAGCTATACGTCAGAGAAAACAAAGATTTGAAAAAGATCAAGAAGAAATATCTCGTTTAGAAGCGGAGAGTGAGAAGAAGTTAAAGGAGTTTGAAATAGCCCTTGAAGAGGCTAGAAAAAATGGTATGGCTCAAAGAGAAAGTATTGTGAAAGCAGCTCATCAGGAAGAAAAAAGTCTGTTAGATAAAATTAGGAAAGAAATGGAGGAATATTTAGAGAAAGTAAAAGCTGAGGTTAGTAAAGATATGCAAGAGGCAAGAGAAAGATTAAAAGGTGAAATAAAAGCCATTTCTGCAGATATAGCACAGAAGATTTTAGGGAGGCCAGTAAATTATGAATAGTTTAAAAATAATTTCAATTATTTTTATCAGTTTGATTTTTTTAACAGGAATGGCTTTTGTAGGGTATTGTGTAACAGAGCATGAAACTCATGCTGTCCATGAAACCCATGAAGCACATGAAGAGCATCCACATGCTGAACATCATTATGGTAAAAGTCAATTAATAGATTTACTTAAAAGGGCTGTTAATTTTGCCATTTTTGTTGTAATTATTTATTTAGCGGCAGCTAAACCTGTAAGTAAGTCGTTAAGAGCAAGAGAGGAAGAAATTAAGAAAACTTTGGATGAATTGGAAAGGGCAAAACAAGCAGCTCATCAGAAATATTTGGAATATGAAGCAAAATTGGCTCAATTAGATAAAGAGAAAGAAAAAATTATTCAAGAATTTATTTCTTTAGGAGAATCAGAAAAACAAAAAATTTTAGAAACTGCAGAAAAAATGGCGCAACAGATTAAAGAAGCAGCTAAACGAACAGCTGAACATGAGGCTAAAGCGGCAAAGGAACATTTGAGAGCAGAAGTGGCAGAGATGGCTACTAAAATGGCTGAAGAGATTATAAGAAAGAATTTTAAACCTGAAGATCAGAAAAAACTTATTGAAGAATATTTATCTAAAATAGGAGGGTAACTTTGATTGGCAAAGGCATTGCTCGGCGTTATGCAACAGCTCTTTTTAAAGTAGGTGTTGAAGATGGGCAAGCAGAAAAATATGCTGAAGAGTTAAAGACATTTAATGACTTTTTAGAGGGAGATAAAGAAATAAAATTTTATTTGATTACACCTCTTGTTGAAAGAACATTACAGCGTCAGGTATTAGATACTCTTTTAGAAAAGATGAATTTATCTGAAATAATGAAACGATTTATTCTTTTACTTTTTGATAAAAAGAGATTGGCAGCACTTCAAGATATTTATGAATATTATAATAATCTTTTAGATGAATATAGAGGAATTTGTCGAGCAGAAATAATTTCAGCAGTACCACTTTCTGAAGAAATGGTGGAAAGGATTAAAGAAAGATTAAAAGAATTTACAGGGAAAAAAGAAGTGGTTTTGGAAGTAAAAGAAGATCCAAGTTTAATTGGTGGTATTATAACAAAAATAGGAGATATTATTTATGATGGTAGTATAAGAACACAATTAAATATTTTAAAAGAAAATTTAAAGAGAGGTGAGGTATAAAGATGCAGATAAGAGCAGAAGAAATTAGCCAAATTATTAAACAACAAATTAAAGGTTTTGAAAAAGAAATTGATGTTAGTGAAACTGGTATTGTAATTTCTGTTGGTGATGGAATTGCACGTGTTTATGGTTTGGAAAACTGTGAATCTATGGAATTGATTGAATTTCCTGGTGGAATTTATGGGATTGCTTTAAATCTTGAAGAAGATAATGTTGGTATAGCTATTATGGGTGATGATACACATATTAAAGAGGGAGATATTGTTAAACGTACTGGTAGGATTGCTCAGATTCCTGTTGGTGAAGCAGTTCTTGGACGTGTAATTGATCCAGTAGGTAGACCTTTAGATGGTAAAGGCCCAATTGAAGCTAAAGAATACCGCCGTATTGAAATGAAAGCACCTGGAGTAGTTGACAGACAGCCTGTTTGTGAGCCTTGTTATACAGGGCTTAAGGCTATTGATGCTATGACACCTATTGGAAGGGGGCAACGTGAATTAATTATTGGTGACCGTCAGATTGGAAAAACTGCAATACTTATAGATGCGATTTTAGCTCAAAAAGAAACAGATGTTTATTGTATTTATGTAGCTATTGGTCAAAAAAGAGCTACAGTAGCTATGATTATAGATACACTTCGTAAATATGGAGCAATGGAATATACTACTGTAGTTTCTGCTACTGCTAGTGATCCAGCTACATTGCAATATATTGCTCCATATTCTGGTTGTGCAATTGGTGAATATTTTAGAGATACAGGAAGACATGCTTTAATCCTTTATGATGATTTAACAAAACAGGCATGGGCATATCGTCAAGTTTCCCTTCTATTAAGAAGACCACCTGGTCGTGAGGCTTATCCAGGAGATATTTTCTTTAATCATTCTCGTTTATTAGAGCGTGCTGCTAAATTAAGTGATGAAAAAGGTGCAGGTTCTTTAACTGCTCTGCCTGTTATAGAAACTCAACAAGGTGACGTATCTGCTTATATCCCAACAAATGTTATTTCTATTACGGATGGACAGGTTTATTTAGAACCAGGTCTTTTCTTTGCTGGTATTCGTCCAGCAATTAATGTTGGTCTTTCAGTATCAAGAGTTGGAGGTGCTGCTCAAATTAAGGCTATGAAACAGGTAGCTGGTAGTTTGCGTTTGGATTTAGCACAATATAGAGAATTAGCTGCTTTTGCACAATTTGGAAGTGAATTGGATAAAGCAACACAAAGACAATTAGAAAGAGGTGCTAGATTAGTAGAAATTTTAAAACAGCCTCAATATCAGCCATTACCAGTTGAAAAGCAAGTAACAATTATCTATGCAGGTGTTAGAGGATATTTGGATGAGTTTCCAGTAGAAGTATTAAGAGAATATGAAGAAGAACTTTACAAATTTGTAGAGTCAAAATATCCACAAATTTTTAAGAATATTCGTGAGAAAAAAGAAATAGACAAAGAAACAGATGAATTAATGAAGAAAGCTATAACAGAATTTAATGCTGAGTTTAAGAGAGCTAAAGGTCTCTCTTAAGGAGGGATAAATGCCAGCCTTAAGAGATATAAGAAGAAAGATACAGGCGGTTAAAAAGACAGAACAGATTACACGTGCAATGAATATGGTGGCAGCAGCAAAATTGCGGAAAGTGCAATTGCGGATGGAAGGTTTTAGGGTTTATGCCAGCAAATATCAAGAAGTGATCAGTAGATTAGCAGCTATTAGTGGGCTTGAAGAGGGTGCTTTTCCTCTTTTGCAAAAAAGAGAAGAAATAAAGTCTATCCATTTAGTAATATTAACAGCAGATAGAGGTTTATGTGGAGCTTTTAATGCGAATTTAATTGCAAGAGCAGAAAAATTTATTAAAGAAGTTAGAGAAAAAGGGCAAAATATTATTTTAACAGTTTTTGGACGTCGTGGGGTAAGCTTTTTTAACAGATACTATCGTGATATTGTGAAAAAGACTTATGAAGATGTAGTTGGTAAAGTAGATTATACATTTGTTGTTAGAATGGCACGTGAATTATCAACTTCTTTTCTTTCAGGCGAAGTAGATGAAATATATTTACTTTATGCTAAATTTGTTAGTATGATAAAACAAGAGCCTACGATAGAAAGGCTTTTACCCATTGTTCCGGAGGGTGTTTCAGAAAAAGCTGTTGAAGTAGAATATATTTATGAACCTAAAGCAGTTGAAATATTGCAAGAAATTTTACCTAAAAACATTAACATACAATTATATAGCCGCATTTTAGAAAATGAGGTTTCAGAACATGCTTCTAGAATGAGGGCTATGGATAATGCAACAAACAATTGTAGAGAGATGGTACAACAATTAACATTAGTTTATAATAAGGCAAGGCAAGCAAGTATTACTAAAGAATTGATGGATATTGTTGGTGGTGCAGAAGCCCTCCGGGGCAGGGGTGGATAAAGAAAAAAATAATGGGAGGTTTAAAATATGAATATTGGTAAAATTGTTCAAGTTATTGGAAATGTAGTAGATGTTAGATTTGAAGAAGGAAAGGTTCCCAAATTGCTTACTGCTTTAACTGTAACAAATCCAACTATAGATGATACAGAAGATAATTTAGTATTAGAGGTAGTACAACATTTGGGGGATAATGTAGTACGTTGTATTGCTATGGATTATACAGATGGGCTTAGACGTGGTATGCCTGTAAAGGACACAGGTAATCCTATTATGGTGCCTGTAGGAAAGGAAGTATTAGGGCGTGTTATTAATGTGGTTGGAAAGCCTGTGGATGGTATGGGGCCTATTCAGGCAAAGGAATATTATCCTCTTCATAGAGGTGCTCCAGCATTGGTAGAACAGGAAGTTACAATTAAGCTTTTAGAAACAGGCTTAAAAGTAGTTGATTTGTTAGTACCTTTCCCTCGTGGTGGTAAGATGGCAATGTTTGGTGGGGCAGGGGTAGGTAAGACAGTTGTTATGCTTGAAATGATGCATAATGTTGCTTTGGAGCATGGTGGTATTTCTGTATTTTGTGGTGCAGGAGAAAGAACAAGAGAGGGAAATGACCTTTATCTTGAAGTAAAAAGTTCAGGAGTTATTGAAAAGGCAGCTTTAGTTTATGGTCAGATGACAGAGCCTCCAGGGGCTAGGGCAAGGATAGCACATACAGCTATGAGTATTGCAGAATATTTTAGAGATCAAGGAATGGATGTGCTTTTCTTTATTGATAATATCTATCGATTTATTCAAGCTTGTTCAGAAGTTTCAGCTCTATTAGGCAGAATGCCTTCAGCAGTAGGTTATCAGCCAACATTGGCTGAAGACTTAGGTAGATTAGAAGAACGTATTACAACTACCACTAAAGGCTCTATTACATCTGTGCAGTGTGTGTATGTTCCAGCAGATGACCTTACTGATCCAGGGCCTGCAACAACATTCTCTCATTTAGATGGAACAGTTGTTCTTTCAAGGCAAATTGCTGAGTTAGGAATTTATCCTGCTGTTGATCCTCTTGATTCTACTTCTAAGATTTTAGACCCACATGTTTTAGGAGTAGAACACTATACAGTAGCTCGTGAAGTTCAAAGAGTATTGCAGAAGTATAAAGATTTGCAAGATATTATTGCAATTCTTGGTATGGAAGAACTTTCTGAAGAAGATAAGCTTACTGTTGCTAGAGCAAGAAAAATTCAAAGATTTCTTTCTCAGCCATTCCATGTGGCTGAACAATTTACTGGTCGTCCAGGTGTTTATGTGAAGATTGAGGAAACAATTAAAGGATTTAAGGAAATTCTTGAAGGAAGACATGATGATTTACCAGAGCAGGCTTTTTATATGGTAGGCCCAATTGAAGAAGCTGTAGAAAAGGCTAAGAAATTGGCAGCTGCTTAAAGGGGTATAAAATGGCAGGAAAACTTCTTTTAGAAATAATTACTCCAGATAGATTAGTGTTAAGAGAAGAAGTTGATATGGTAGTGGCTACAGCTAAAGAAGGAGAATTTGGCGTTTTGCCAGGTCATGCACCTTTTTTGTGCTTGTTGGAGATAGGGCCTGGGCGGTATAAAAAAGATGGTAAAACTGAATATATATCAATTGTTGGGGGTATTTGTGAAGTATTTGAAAATAAAGTGACAATTTTAACAGAAGCAGCAGAATTGGCTCGTGAAATAGATGTTGAAAGGGCTATGCGAGCAAGAGAAAGGGCATTGAGAAGATTGCGTCAAAGAGAAAATATAGATATAGCTAGAGCAGAAGCTGCCTTAAGAAGAGCAATAATGCGGCTAAAGGTAGCTCATCAAGCTGGCTTAATTGAAAGTATTCCTCCAGCAAGCATTTCAGAATAAATAAAAAATTTAAAAACATAAAAAGCCCCCTTTAAGGGGGCTTTTTTGTTTTATATTGAAATAAATGTAAAATTTCCATAAAATAAAAATATGCTTGTTAAAACTTCTTTAATGGAATATTTTAAAAATGCTGTTGAAAAAGCTATCTCTGAATTGCAGGTAAAAGTAAATGAATTGACCGCATTTTATATAGTTAATCTTCTTACTGTTTTTTTCCGTACTGAAAGAGTTTATATAGGTGCAGAAGATTTACGTTATAAAACCATTGCTCAAGTATTTTTAGAAAGTAAATTTTATGATATCACACGTCGTATAAAGGCTTTAAAGCATATAGCTGATTATAGTCTTTTTATGTCTGGATTTTTCTCTGAAAGCTTCAAACGAAAACTTGTAAGTATAGATTATTTTATTACTTTGGGGAGTAAAGCATACTTGGATCTGGCTAGTATTTTAGTAGATATGAGAGAGAAGACCTTAGTTGATGTTTATCGTGAATTGGGTGAGAAATTTCCTATACTTGTGGATGTATTGGCGGAGGTTAGTGAAAAGGCTATTCAAAGAAGAAGTGATTTATTGCAAGTATATGAGAAATGGCTGCGTACTCATAGCCAAAGAGAGGAAAAAAAATTGAGGAAATGTGGAATTTATCCTTTAAATATTGATTTTACTAAATTACAATAATGATAATTGATGAACTCCAACAAGCTCTTGAAGACATATATGGTATTCGATTTCCAGCCAGGGCTAAAGATTATCTTATAAATCAGCAAATTTTAAAAATCTTGATAGAAAAAAATTTTATTGATGCTTCTTTTTTAAAGAAAAAAGGGGCATTATTTATTTATGAGGAAGATGATGGTGTAAGTCTTTCTCTTTATTTACATGAAAGATTATTTGATGGATTAGAAAAACCACTTTCATGGGGAAATTTGCAAAAATTTTGCACTATTGCTGAAGAAATAAGCCATTTTTGTCATTTTCTTTGGTTTTTTGAAATAGAACGTAAAACAACACAACTTGAGTTAGAGCTTTTAGGAGAAATAGATAAATATTTGTTAAGTTTTCTTTTTATGACTTTAAATAGAGAAAATCTTATTCAGCTTCGACAAAAAATTTTTGGCGATTTTCTTCCATTAAAAGAGATAACATCACAACAACGACAAAGATATTATGATTGTTATTGGTTAGCTTCAAAATACTGTCGTTATTTAGAAGAGAGATTTTTAAAAAAATTCCGAATAAATGCACTTTTTACAGAAATTAGATGTTTTCATTGTCTCTCTCCTCCAGAGAAGATAAGTGTTATTTTGCGGTGTTAAAATTTTAAAAAATAAAATAATTTTAAGTATTTTTTTTCTTCTGATTTGATTATTTGAATCATACCTAAAAATAACGAAAAACATTGTTTATTTTTCTGTTTTTCCCATTTGAAAAGAGGAAAAAATTGATAAAATTCTTTTTCTTTTCCTTTTTTATGTTGATAAATACCCCAGAATAAACAAGTATAGATGCTTTTTTGAATTCTTTCAGAATAATATAGTCGTAAAAGTGGAGCAAGATTTCTTTCAAATCCTGGTTCTTCTACAGGCAATATGGCAGGGAAATAAGTTTTCATTTTATTTTTTTCTGATTTATAATAAAAAATAGGCCAAAATTTAATAAGTTTTAATATTATTTTGCCTTTAGTATAATGGCGTTCATATCTATTAACAAAAATAAAATAATCAGTAATAATTTTTTTGTTTTTTTCATACTCTATCTGTCTTTTATAAAAAGGATAAGCTAAATAAAGTCTCTTAATGTCCTCTCCTTTTTCATATCGAAAAAGAGGTAAAATGTTTAAGGCAAAAAATTTATCACTTTTTGTCCAACCTATAAAAGGCCAAGGACAATCATAATGACGATAATCTTTATAACGATAAAATTTGAAAAAAGGCCATAAAAATGTATAAGAATGACTTAGCGGTGTTTTTTCTGAGATATAAAAAGGAAAAATGGAGAAATATGTTTTAGGTTCTGAAGAATTCAATTTAGTTTTTTGATAGATAAAAATAGGCCATAAAAAATAATATTTTTTAAATTCTTTCTTTTTAAAATCATAACCAAAAAAAGGCAAAAATTTAAATGCACTTCTTCTTTCTCCTCGATGAATGGTAAAGAAAGGAAAAAGAAAGCGATAAGTTTTAAAATCTTCTTCCTGAGAATAAGTATATATGGGCCAAAGAAAGAAGAGGATTTTTTTCTTGCCAAATCGATGTTTAAACTGTCCATAAATTGGGAAAATACCTCCATATTTTTCTCCATTTTCTGTTTTACCCCAAAAAATGAGAAAAAATTCATTATAATTATTGCTTTTTTCTATTAATGGAAAAACAGAAAGGTGTTTTCTTCTTTCGCTCTTTCTATATCTGATTAAAGGATAAAAGATATCTAAAGAAAAAAAATTTTTTGTTTTTTGGTAAGAGAAAAATGGACGCAAAATAAGTTCTGTGCTTTCAGGTTCATGAACATAAGAAAAAAATGGTTCAAAATAAATATTATTTGTTTCAGAAAAGACTTGTTTGGGTAAAATGATAATAAAACATAAAAAAATATATTTCATTCTACTTAGCGACACCAATAGCTGTACCTAATACTGAAATAGGTGTTTGTTCTCTTACTACAGTGGAGGTTTCTCTAACATTTCTTAATGTTTCTTTAACTTCTTCATAAAGACTTTCATCATTAACAAGCTTCCCCAATGTGCCTTCTCCTGCTTCAACTTTTTTTACAATACGATTTAAACGCTCAATAGCTTCCTTTGCCTGTTCATACATATTTTCATCTTTACATAATTTACCCAATGTTCCTTTACCTTCTTTGATATCTGCTAGTAATGTTTTTAAATCACTTACTGTTTCTTTTGCCTCTTGATAAAGGGTTTCATCATTAATAAGTTTACCAAATGTCCCTTGTCCTTTTTCTATTTTTGCTATAATTTCGTTAAACCTTTGTGCAATATCTTTTATATCACTATAAAGTGCATCATCATTAACAAGCTTACCTACTGTTCCTTCTCCTTTTCTTATTTTTTTAGAAATTTCTGCCATATGAGCTGTTGCTTTTTCTATATTTTTAGTAATCTTTTTCAAAGTTTCCTTTTCTGTACTTAAATAGTCATTAATCTGTTCAGTAACCTTATCTATCTTTTCTAAAACTTGATCAATATTTGTTACTGGAGAAGTATCAAGAATTTTTCCTCCTGGCTTGATATACTTATCAGATTCTCCTTGAATAATTTCTACATATTTTGTACCTACAACACCTGTTCCACGCACTTTTGCCTTTGCATCTTTACTGATTTTTACATTAGGTTTAATTAACATTACTACCTTTGCTTTTCCATTTTCTAAGGAAATTCTTTTTACAGTTCCTATATCAACGCCTGCCATAACCACTGCGTTGTTAAGTTTTAATCCACTAACATCATCAAAAATTGCCAAAACTTCATAACCCTTCATAAATATAAGCTTTTTGTGTTTAGTAATCTTTATTGTCATATAACCTAAGACCAACAAAGATGCTAATACAAACAATCCTACTTTAAAACTTAATGTAAAATTTTTCATTTCATCCTCCTATTCCCAAAACACCAAATAATTAAATATAGTAGTAAATACATAATTATCAATTAAAATAGTAACCATAGAAATCACTACTGTTTTTGTAACAGCATTACCTACACCTTTTGCTCCTTTTTCTGCATAAAAGCCTTTATAACAAGCAATTGCTGGTATAAGAAAACCAAATGTCATTGCTCTTAATAATCCCCTTAAGATATCAGAAAATTCTACTACTTGGATAGTATTTTCAATATAGCTTCCTGCATTAACACCTAAAATCTTTGTAGAAGCTACATAGCCCATTAATACTCCAGATGCATCGCAAAATATTGTTAAAACAGGTAACATTACAATGCAGGCCAAAAATTTAGGTACTACAAGATAATGTATTGGGTCTATTGCCATAACTTCTAATGCATCTATTTGTTCAGTAACTCGCATAGTGCCCAATTCAGCAGCATAGGCAGCTCCTACCTTTGCAGTTACCATAAAACCTGTAAGTACTGGAGCAAGTTGAGCTACAACAGCCATAGCTACAGTTGAACCCAACCAATCCACTGCACCCAATTTCCGAAATCCAACATAACTACCCAAAGCTACTACCATACCTGCAAAAGCTCCAGTTACAAGGATTACAAAAAAGGATTGAATACCTACGAATTCCATCTCTTGTAATAAAAGTCTCCATCTAAAAGGAGAAGAAAATACATTTCTTATTATTTTAAAGAAAAAAAAGGTAAAATTACCCAATTCATTAATAAATTCAATCAGTATGTTTAAAAATCGCATTCTTTATAAATTATCTCAAGTATATCCTTTTTTTCTTTTAAATTAGGCAAGTTGCCCTTACGAAAGCATTCTATATGAGAGCCTATTTTAGCAAAAGTTACATTTGGTGGTATAGAAAATGGCTTTATAGGTAATTCCTTTTCTACTTCTTTCATAAAATAGAGCCAAATTGGAGCAGCTGCCCTCCCGCCTGTTTCATGTTCTCCTAAGCTTTTTAAAGTGTCATAACCTATCCAAACACCAGTGACATAATAAGGAGTATAGCCAATAAACCATGCATCAGTATAATCATTAGTAGTACCTGTCTTTCCAGCTGCAGGTCTTTTGAATCTTCTTACTCTTCTACCTGTACCTTTTTTTATAACATCTGCAAGGATATTTGTAATAATATAAGCAGTATCTGCAGATATTACAGGTTGTGGTTGAGGTAAATTTTCTTCTAATATATCACCCTTTGAATCTATTATTTTAGTAATAGCTATAGGTCTTAAATATTGCCCTTGATTAGCAAATACAGCATAAGCAGTGGTAAGTTCAAGTAAAGATACACAATTGCTTCCTAAAGCCAGAGAAAGGTCAGGATTAAGAGGAGAAGTAATACCTAATCGTCTTGCATAACTAATAGCATATTTTATTCCAATATTATTAAGTAGTCTTACAGTAACTGTATTTCGAGAATGGACAAGGGCTTCTCTTAAGGATGTTTTTCCATAAAATCGCCCCTCATAATTATGAGGACGCCAAACCTTTATACTTTTATCTTTTTCATTTTCTTCTACAAAAATAATTGGATAATCATATATAATTGATGCAGGTGTATAGCCTTTATCCAAAGCAGCAGCGTAGATAATAGGTTTAAAAGCAGAGCCAGGTTGGCGACATGCTTGAACAGCACGATTAAATTGACTTTTTTTAAAATCTTTCCCCCCAATCATAACTTTTATAAAACCAGTATTGGTTTCTAGACATAATAATGCTCCTTCTGGATTTCCTTTTTCATCCAGATGTCTTTTTTTGAGTTCTTCAATTCCCCTTAATAAAGCCTTTTGAGCAAATTCATGCATATCAATGTTGGCAGTAGTATAGACAGAAAGACCACCTTGATAAGTAAGTTTATATCCATATTTTTTTATAAGATATTGCCGTATATATTCAAGAAAATAAGCACATGCAGGATAAGAATAATTTATCCTTTTTAATTTAAGAGGCATATTATATGCTATTTCTGCTTCTTCTTTTGAAATATAACCACAAGTAACCATTCTATTTAAAACATAATGTTGTCTTGCTTTAGCTTTGGATAAATTTTTATATGGTGAATAATAACCAGGCCCTTTGGGAAGTCCAGCAATTAAAGCTGCTTCTGCTAAATTCAATTCCCATACATGTTTGCCAAAATATGTTCTAGCAGCTGCTTCTACACCATAAGCACCATGTCCAAAATAGATTTGATTTAAATAAATAGTTAAAATTTCATCTTTACTAAGGCGCTTTTCTAAAAGGTATGCCAACATAATTTCTCTTGCTTTACGGGAAATGGTGCGCTCATGTGAAAGTAAAAGAGATTTTACTGTTTGTTGTGTAATAGTGCTTCCTCCTTGTACAATAGCCATTGCTTTTATATCAGTAATAAGGGCTCTTAACATTCCCAACCAATCAAGTCCTTTATGTTCATAAAAACGCTCATCTTCTGCTGCAATAAAGGCTTTAATAAGATAAGGAGGTATTTGGTCAAGTGAGACAAAATAACGTCTTTCAGTAAAAAATTCCCCTAATACTTCGCCATTATCAGCATAAACTACTGTTGTTAAAGGGGGTTGATAATCTTCTAAGTGTTTTATATCTGGCAAAGAAAAAAACAAATAAGTACCATATCCAAGAATACCAAGAAAGGCAAGAATAATAAAAGAAGCTATTATAATAATGAAATATTTTAAAATACGCATATAATTAACATACATTGCTATATTACCTTTGACAAGGCTTTATAAGCATGGTATTTTTTGTGATATGAAAAGAAAGATATTTGCTTTATTTCTTGTCATAATTAGTTTATTTTTATGCTTTATCTTAGTCAATTCAACTTTTGGTTTTAAATTAAAAAATATATTTGGTGAATCAATTTGGTTTTTAATTATTGGTTTTTTTTATCTAGGTATTAATGCTTGGAGAAAAAACTCTATTTTTCACATATTTACAACATTAATAGGTATTTTTTGTTTATTAGTGGCATCTTCTACTATATTAGATTTTGTCTTTTCTTCTGGAGGAAAATTTGGTAGCTTCTGCCATAAATATTTAATATCTTATTTTCCAGCTTGGTCAGCATGGTTAATAGAAATGGGTCTTTTTTTTATTGGTTTGTTTCTTATAGGAGAAAAAGCATCTTATGGTTTTGAAAAAATATCTATTTGGTTTAAACAAGCCTTTTCTTTAAAGATTAATCAAGAAAAAAAGGTTAAAACAAAACCTTCACATAAACCTCAAAAAGAAATAATAGTTTCTGAAAAAGGTTGGCAATTTCCTTCTTTAGAAATATTTATCCCTGGCGAAAAAAGGAAACAAATAGATAATACCTATTTTGAGACAACAGCTCGTTTACTTGAAGAAACTTTAAGAGACTTTGGAGTAGAAGGAAAAGTGGTGCGAGTTAATTCTGGTCCTGTAGTTACTATGTATGAATTTGAACCTGCTCCTGGAGTAAAAATTAGCCAAATTGCTTCTTTAGCTGACGACCTTGCACTCAATTTAAAAGCAGGGAGTATAAGGGTAGTTGCTCCTATTCCTGGTAAGGCTGTGGTTGGTATTGAAGTGCCAAATGCTGAAAGAGAGATAGTACGTCTTTATGATATTCTTTCATCAACAGCCTTTAAAAAAGCACAAGGTAAACTCATTCTTGCACTAGGTAAAGATATTTTTGGTGAACCTGTAGTAGCTGATTTGACTAAAATGCCTCATCTTCTTATTGCAGGTGCTACAGGAACAGGAAAAAGTGTATGTTTAAATGCACTTCTTTGTGGTTTTTTAGTCCGTTGTACACCAGATGAATTAAAACTCCTTTTAGTTGATCCCAAGCGTATTGAGCTTTCTTACTATAATGATATTCCTCATTTACTCTATCCAGTAATTACTGATATGGAAGAAGCTACACAGGCATTAAAATGGGCAGTAAGGGAGATGGAAAGAAGATATGACCTTTTAGCAAGGATTGGAGCTAGAAATTTAGAAAATTATAATAAAAAACGCCTTTCTCTTCCTTCAGAACAAAAGGAAATATATCCTCACTTGCCCTATCTTGTAATTGTCATAGATGAATTAGCAGATTTAATGGTAGTGGCTGCTAGAGAGGTTCAAACTTCCTTAGTTCGTTTAGCTCAAATGTCTAGGGCAGCAGGTGTACATCTTATCCTTGCTACTCAAAGACCCTCAGTAGATGTTATTACTGGTGTTATAAAAGCAAATTTTCCTGCTCGTATTTCATTTCAAGTCTCTTCTAAAGTAGATTCAAGAACTATTTTAGATGCTACTGGAGCAGAGAGATTGCTTGGTATGGGAGATATGCTTTTTCTTCCTCCAGCTACTGCAAAACTTCAGCGTTTGCATGGTGCCTATATTTCTGAAGAAGAAATTAATTCTTTGGTAAATTTTTGGAAAACACAAGCAAAACCTGAATATATTCCTGCATTTTCAGAAGAAATAGAGACATATAGAATAGAAGATGATTTTGATGATGAAAAATATCGTGAAGCTGTAGAATTAGTTGTAAAAACAGGAAAGGCATCTATTTCTATGGTACAGCGCCATTTACGCATTGGTTATAATAGAGCAGCTAGATTAATTGAGCGTATGGAAAAGGAAGGGATTGTTAGTCCATCTGATGGTATACGTCCTAGGCAAGTATTAATAAAGGGAATAAAAGAATGAGAAATCTTCTATTATTTTTTCTTTTTGGAACGATAAATACTGTTTATGCCTTAGATGTAAATTTTATTTTAGAAAAGTTGCAAATAAGATGTAGAAGTTTGGAAAGCATTAAGGCTGAATTTATTCAAAAAACACAAGTTGTTACTGCTGGTCCAATAAAGATAAAAGAATTTGAGGGAATAATGTATCTAAAACGACCAAGCAAAATCCGTTGGGATTATTATAAACCATCAATATATCAAATTATCAGTGATGGAGAAAACATCTGGTTTTATGATGCAGAAGAAAAACAGGTAATGATAGGCAAATTAAAAACTTATATGGATAAACGTTTGCTTTTGTCATTATTCTTAAATATTAAAAATTTAAAAAAATTTTTTAAGATTGATTATGAAGAAAAAGATAAATTTTTTATTCTGACTTTAATTCCTTATCAATTAATACCTTCTTTAAAAGAAGCTCAAATTTGGATAAAAAAAGATAATTTTGAAATAAAACAAGTTGAAACAAAAGATTTTTATGGTAATAAAAACAAATTTCAATTTGTTAGTATATTTTTTAACCCAAATCTAGAAGACAAATTCTTTATATTTCAAACACCTAAAGGAACAGAGATTATTCATTTACCAGATTAAGACTTATCTATATCTTCCAAAACCTCAATTTCTTCTTCAGAAGAAGACCCTTCTACTTCTTCTAATATTTCAATTCCTTCTATTTTTTCCTCAGGCATTTCTTCTTTTGCTTCTTTTTTAATTTCTTCTTCAGCACTTTCCATCTCTTTTAACTCTTCCTGTGCCTTTTCTAATTCAGCAAATATTGTATCTGCTTCTGGAGGTAAAAAAGAGCCTGTTTCTGATGTTTTCTCTCTTTCTGCAAATAAACTTTCTTCTATTTCTGGTTCAAGTTCCATTTCAACTATTTCTGCCTCTTCAGGTGGTGTTTCTTCAGCTTTTGTTCTTGTTAAAGGTTCAGGTTCAGGAGTAAATGTAGTTTCTAAAGGAGGTTCAACTGGAGGGGGAGATATAGTTTCTTCTGTTGTGCTTTCTTGAGAGGCTACCTTTTCTAAAAGATCTTCAAGTAGATTTATCTCTTGAGGTTTAAAAGCAGTTATACCAAATTGTTCTTTTAGCTCTTTCCAATCCTGACCACATTTTGGACATGCATCTAAAAAATCAAAAGAATGAAATCCACATTTTGGACATCTCATACTTTGCTTTTACCACATGCCTTTTAATAAAGCAAGCATAAATTTATTCTTCTCTTTCTAAAATAAATTCAGGATTTTCTTCAATCTCTCTTAAAGTTTCTATTATTTGATCAAATGTTTCATTAAAATCAAAGATATCTCTTTCTCTCTTATGAGGATTGGCATAGGATAAAATTTGATTGTAAAGAAATGGATGAAATTTTCCCATTTCCTTAGCCTTTTGTACAATGTCTTTTAAAATTTGATTTGCTTCTAAAATTTTTTCTGCCCTTTTATTCCTTTCTCTAAATGCTTCTTTTAGTGGTAAGTCCAAGAATAAATCACATTTTTTTAAAATACTTTCAAAAGAAGAACCAGCAAGTTTTTCTGTATTTTTATAGGCAATACCTAAAGTAACATAATAGCCTTGTTCAATGGCATCAATTATTTCTGGATCATTTTCTGCCATTTCAGGTTCTTTTTGTAAAATTTCTTCATAAACTTGAAGAGCAACATAGGATTTTTCTCTAATATTAAGTTCCTTTTCAATATTAAAATTCATCATCAATTTTGCCATCTTTTTTGGAACAATAATAGCTGGTATTTTTTCAAGTTCTAATTCTTTTGCTGCTAAAAATCTATGTTGTCCGTCAATGATTACATATTTTCCTTTTTTATCTCCCTCAACTACCATAATCGGGACAGTGAATCCAATCTTTCTTAAAGATTGTAAAAGGTGTTTTACATGATATTGAGATGGCTTTCTTTGATGAGAAATAACTTCAAGAGAATCTAATGGAAGGAGGGTAAAAATAAACCTTTCCCCCTTAAGTGGCTCTTTATATTCAAACTTTTTCTCTGACATATTTATATGTTAATCATTTTTATCTTACAGACAAGAATATTTGAGAATTAATCTTTTATCTTGATAATTTTTGAGGCAACTTCAACTATTTTTTTAGCCCCTTCAATGGCTCTTAATGCATCTTCTTTTGTATATTCTTCAGTAGGTATAAAATCAATATCACCATAAAAGGAAAGCTCTCTTTCTTTTCTTAACCATTTTGAAATTTGAGCAAGCTCTGAAAGAATAGGTTGTATTTCTTTAGGAAACTTCTCTTTATTATCAAGGATTATCATTCCAACATCATGCCATTTAGGAGGATCTATTCCAACTTGTCTTAACATTGCTTTTTGTGCCAATTCAACGATTTCTTGTGCTTCTCTAATTACATCTGAATAATCTTCCTCTTCTAAAAGCACCTGAAGTATTTTTAATCTTTTTTGAGCCTTTATTAAATAGCTTTGAGCTAAACTTACATTGGTCATATATCTATTATATCGCCTACTTTATAATCTGGTTTTAATACCCAATACCATGCATTGCCTTTAAAAATGCGTTTTGCTCCAATTTTTTTAAGCTTTTCTTTTAAAGAAAAAAGAAAATTTTTAAAAAAATCATCTTTATCATAAAGTATTTTTGCATCAAAAACCATGTCCAAAAAAAGCCAACTGCCTCTTAAAACTTCTTCCTTTGTTTTAAAAATAGGCGAAAAATAAGGATATACACCTTTTTTATACAATGCCTTTAATTCAAATTCTAATTTTCTTTCTATATTTTTCTCAAATTCTTCTACTCTTTTCACTCTACCTTTAGGCAATTTTTCAGCTACAATCAAAATATCAATATCAGAGTCTGGTCTAAAACTATCCCTTGCCACAGAACCAAATATAACAAAACTAACAAGCCTATTTTGATAATATACTTTAGAAAGTTCTAAAGCTTTTTTAACTAAATCCTGATATATCTTCTTATAAGACATTTACACCCTTATAACATTTACTTTTAAAGGATGCAAATAAAAAAGCCCCTGAGATATTATCTCAGGGGCTTTAAAATCAAATTTTAACTAGAAGTTAATTTGGATCGCATTAATTAAAGCAACAGCATCAGAAGCTTTTGCAACTTTATTACCATCAGCATCATATGCATCATAATAATCACCTACTTGGAGGTAACCAAATTCAAGATGATAATGGAGATTGTCAGTAATCTTATAAGATGCAACTACATCCCATTCAAATCCAATGTCATCTGCACCATTGATATAATTTCCATTTGCATCTAACCGATCCACAGCAGCCCAGATATAACCAAAGGCAGTAGAGACTTCTAGATTTTCAATTGGCTCAGCACTAGCAAAGAGCTTAAAGAAATAGCAGTTTGAGAGCTCATGATGGGTAATTTCATGTTCTGTGTTACCATCCCAATAATTAACACCATCTGGTGCCATAAGCTGTGGACCAATGGGAAGGTGTCCATAGATTACAAAAGGTGAATACCAGTAGGAGGTATGAAAACCACTTTTTTCAGTTTCTTTAGGAGTTTCACCAGAAAGATAAGCAAATTCAAGACCTACTTTAGCAAGATCCAAATCATAGCTTAAGTCACAAGCTACTGCATAGGCATCTACATCTGCATGTTCTTCATATCCAGTTCCATTTTCCCTAATGTGACCCCACATATAAACAAATTCAACATTTGCAATAAGTTTCTCAAGGGCTACAATTTTTAAAGCATTGCTAATGAAATACTCATCTCCACCATTTCCACTATATACCCTTGCACCAAAATAGGGTGAATATGTAATTGTAGCAATGTCTAAAGGTAATTCTACACTACCAAATATAGAGTATTCATTAAGGTCATCCTTATCTAAAAGAATATCGTCTTCCTCCCACTTTTCAAAACCAACACCTACAAAAAATTTTGGTTGCCGATATACATACTGAATCCTATTCTCATTCATGGACTTAATCAATCCTTTGCCCCAAAATGTCCATTGACGACCTACCTTAAATTCACCACCTAAAATAGGCTCAATATAAGTGAAATAAGCACGCTGAAAAACAATGTGGTCGCCTCCTCTATCCTCCGCTTCACCATTTTCTATATTACCCCAATGATTACCAAACACACCATCATAGCTGTCTTGATGTGTTAATGGATTTGCAGCCATACTGCCATTATAACCTAGTCCTGTATCAGCCTGTGCAAAGAAAGAAAGATTATCACTAATCTTTGCACTTAATTCAAGACGCAATCTATTGTCCCAAAAGGTCATCGCATCGTCATATGTTGCCTTTTGCCATCTATGATGGGCTTTGTCATATTCATACCGCTTACTTGTCCCACCATAATCATAATAAGTGCCTCTGATTCTATAACTACCACTGATGTTTACATCAGCTAGTGCTGGCATCACTAACCCAATTGCCAGCACTAAAGTTAACAAACCTAAAAACCACTTTCTCATTTTCCCCCTCCTCTAAAGAATTTTTAAATTTTTAATTCTTTTTTTACCTTTTCCATCTCACCTCCTTTCTTTACAAATCATCGCTTAATTAGCATTAATAGAAAAATTTGTCAAGAAAATTTTTACTTTCTATAAAAAATATTTAAAGAAATATTTTTTAATTTACTTTCTTCCACACCTTTTAAAGGGATTACCATTGCTTTGATTACCTGTGAGAAGAATTTACGCAAAAATGGATTTAAAGGAATAGATATACCATTTACAAGAAGTCTTATATCTTCTTTTTTGGATTTTTTTAAAAAGGTTTCTTCTATAAAGTCAGTAATAGCTTTTATATTTTCTAAATTAAATTGAGGAATGTTGAATTCTAATGGTTCATCTGTCACTAAAGCAATGACACCTTTTGCACAAAACAATTTGTATCCTTTCCTATGTACTTCTATTTTAGGAAACTTACTAGTTTTTAACCCTTCAATCAAAACAATATCTACATCATTTAAAAGTCTATAAGCTTCCTCAATAATAGAATCTTTTAAATTTTTTATTAAAACAATTTTTTCTTCTGAAGCAAGGATAACAGTATCTGTGCCTATTTGAGTATATCGCCAAGAGTCTTTGCCCTCTTTATCCAAAGAAAAACCTTTAGCTGCATGTTTTAATACGCCTACTTTATAACCTCTTTGTTTTAAATTTACTACTAATTTTTCTATAATAGTAGTTTTACCTACACCATTAGGTCCAATAAAACAGACAAAAGGCACCATTTTTTACCTCCTTCTTTTAGTACATGATGTCTGATTGTCTGTCAATTAATTCTATGTTAAACTTGGACATGACAAGTATTATTTTAAGTGGTGGGAAAGGTTCACGTTTTGGTTCTCATAAAGGACTTATAAAAATTGGTGGTATTCCTATTATTGAAAGAATCTTAAAAATACTAAATCAATTTAGCAAAGAAATTATTATTGTTACAAATGAACCTTTACTTTATTCTTATCTTGAAGTAAGGATTGTAGTGGATATTATTCCATTTAAAGGCCCATTAGGAGGTATTTATACAGGTCTTTTTTATACTAATTTTTTTCCTGCTTTTATTGTTGCTTCTGATATGCCTTTTATATCTAAAGAAGTTGTTTCTTATCTTATTTCTCAATGGGAGGAAAATTTAGATATTTTAATACCTGCTGATGATAAAGGCTATCATCCTCTTTTTGCCCTTTATGGAAAAAGATGTCAGGATATTTTTAAGCAAAAATTGTTAAAAGATAATTTAAGTGTTCATAAGGCAATTAAATATTTAAAGAAAAAGGTAATTCCCATTTCTGTTCTCAATCAAATAGACCCTACTGGTAAATCTTTTTTTAATTTAAATACTCCTGAAGATTTAAAAATAGCAGAGTTATTTGAGGAGGAAAAATATGGAATTGAATCGAAGAGAATTTATTAAACTTTCAGGGGCAGCAATAGCTAGTATAGCTTTAGGTAATCTTGGTTTTAATTTAAGAGAAGCCTATAGTCATTCACAGGTATTAAAAATTAGAATGGCTAAAGAGACAACTACAATTTGTCCTTATTGTGCTGTAGGATGTGGTATTATCTGCCATACAGATTTGGTTACTAAAAAGGTAATTAATACAGAAGGTGACCCAGACCATCCTATTAATGAAGGAGCACTTTGTGCAAAAGGAGCAGCTCTTTTCCAATTAATTAATAATCCCAATAGGATAACTAAACCACTTTATCGTGCTCCTTATAGTGATAAATGGCAAGAAGTGACCTGGGAATGGGCATTAGAAAAGATTGCTAGGTGTGTGAAAGAAACAAGAGATAGATTTTTTATTATAAAAAATGAAAAAGGACAAATAGTAAATCGAATTGAAGCTATTGCCCATGTTGGTAGTGCTGCATTAGATAATGAGGAATGCTGGCTTATTCAAGCTATGATGCGTGCTTTAGGTTTAGTTTATATCGAACATCAAGCACGTATCTGACACAGTGCTACTGTAGCGGCTCTGGCAGAGTCGTTTGGACGTGGTGCAATGACAAATCATTGGATTGATATTAAAAATGCTGATGTAATTCTTATTATGGGAAGTAATCCGGCTGAAAATCACCCCATTTCTTTTAAATGGATAATGGAGGCTAAAAAGAATGGTGCAATTGTTATTCATGTAGATCCAAGATTTACTAGAACCTCTTCCAAAGCAGATTTTTGGACATATCTTCGTCCTGGCACAGATATCGCTTTTTTAGGTGGTATGATTAATTTCATTATTGAAAATGAAAAATATTTTAAAGAATATATAAAAGAATATACCAATGCCTGTTTTATTGTAAATGAGAAGTATGATTTTAATGATGGTCTATTTGCTGGCTATGACCCAAAGACTAAAACATATGATAAATCATACTGGGCTTTTGAAAAGGATTATAGAGGCGTCCCTAAAAGGGATAGAAGTTTGAGACATCCTAGATGTGTTTTTCAACTCCTCAAAAAACATTTTTCCCGTTATACTTTAGATAAAGTTTCTTCTATTACTGGTACTCCTAAAGAAGATTTAAAAAAAGTTTATGAAATTTATGCCTCTACTGGAAAGAGAGATAAGGCTGGAACAATTATGTATGCTATGGGTTTGACACAACATACTACTGGTGTTCAGACTGTTAGAGCAATAGCAATTATTCAACTACTTTTAGGCAATATTGGTATAGCAGGTGGTGGTGTTAATGCATTGCGTGGCGAATCTAATGTACAAGGTTCAACTGATCACAGCATACTTTATCATATTTGGCCTGGTTATCTTAAGGCAGCTCGTGCCTCTTTGCAAACATTAGAGGCATATAACAAAAAGTTTACTCCAAAAAGCAATGATCCAATGAGTGCCAATTGGTGGCAAAATTATCCTAAATATAGTATTAGCTTACTTAAAGCCATTTTTGGAGAAAAAGCAAATAAAGATAATGATTTTGGTTATAATTGGTTACCAAAATTAGATGATAATAAAGATTATTCTTGGTTAACTCTATTTAATGAGATGTATAAAGGTAAAATTAAAGGTTTTTTTGCTTGGGGACAAAATCCTGCCTGTAGTGGTGCTAATGCCAATAAGAATAGAAAAGCTTTAGCAAATTTAGATTGGTTAGTTAATGTTAATATATTTGAAAATGAAACAGGTTCTTTTTGGAAAGGGCCAGGGATGAATCCAAAGGATATTAAGACAGAGGTTTTCTTTTTACCTTGTGCTGTTTCAGCGGAAAAGGAAGGTAGTGTCACTAACAGTGGTCGCTTAATGCAATGGAGATATAGAGCAGTTGAACCTCCATGTGGAGTAAAAACAGATGGTGAAATTATTGTTGAGCTTATGAAAAAAATACGTGAGCTTTATAATAAAGAAGGTGGAGTATTTCCAGAGCCTATTTTAAATCTCAATTGGCCTAATAAATATGATCCACATTGGGTAGCTAAATTGATTAATGGTTATTTTACAAAAGATATTACAATAAAAGGAAAAAAATTTAGAAATGGTGAATTAATACCAGATTTTACATACCTTCAGGCAGATGGTTCTACTTGTTCAGGTAATTGGCTTTATTGTGGTAGCTATACAGAAAAAGGTAACATGGCAGCTAGAAGAGATAGAACTCAAACAGAAATGCAGAAAAGAATTGGACTTTTTCCTAATTGGGCATGGTGTTGGCCAGTTAATAGGCGCATCCTTTATAATCGTGCTTCAGTAGATAAAAAAGGGCAACCTTGGAATCCAGTCAAAGCAGTAATTAAATGGACAGGTGAAAAATGGATTGGAGATGTGCCAGATGGTGAATGGCCACCTCTTTCTTATGGTAAGAAATCCCGTTATCCATTTATTATGAAGATAGAAGGTCATGCCCATATCTTTGGCATTGATTTAATAGATGGCCCATTTCCAGAATATTATGAACCATTAGAGTGTCCCATTGAGAAAAATATTATGTCATCTCAAAGAATAAATCCTACTATTAAACTTTATCAAACCAATCTTGATAAATTCTGTACTTGTAATTTGAAATATCCTTTTGTTGCTACTACATATCGTATAACTGAGCATTGGCAAACAGGTGTTTTAACTAGATGGCAGCCTTGGCTTTTAGAGACACATCCACAACAATTTGTAGAAATAAGTGAAGAATTGGCAAAACTAAGAGGGATTAAAAATGGTGATAAAGTAATTGTTGAATCAGTAAGAGGAAAAATAGAAGCAGTTGCTATTGTAACAAAAAGATTACGTCCATTTAAAATTGCCGATAGAATTATACATGTAGTGGGATTGCCTTGGTGTTTTGGTTGGTTAGTGCCTAAAGATGCTGGTGATAGCTCAAATATATTAACACCAAGTGTTGGTGATCCAAATACACTCATTCCAGAAACAAAAGCGTTTATGGTTGATGTGAGAAAGGTATAAAGGAGAAAAGGATGGGGAAGGCATTTTTTATAGACACAAGTAAATGTATAGCCTGTAGAGGCTGCCAGATTGCCTGTAAAGAGTGGCATGGATTGCCTGCTACAAAAACAGAACAATGGGGAAGCTATCAAAATCCAAAAGACTTAAACTTTTATACATATAAATTGGTGCGTTTTAGCGAGTATGAAAAAAATGGCAAACCAGTATGGTATTTTTTCCCAGACCAATGTCGGCATTGTATTGATCCACCATGTAAAAATATTGCGGATAGTTATGTAAAAGGGGCTGTTGTTATAGATAATGAAACTGGAGCAGTTATTTATAATTTAGAATTAATAAAAAAGGTGCCTTTTGATGAGATTAGAGAAGCTTGCCCTTATAATATACCTCGTCAAGACAAAAAGACAGGTATGATTTCAAAGTGTGATATGTGTATTGATCGAATAAAAGCAGGTTTATTACCAATGTGTGTAAAGAGCTGTCCTACTGGGGCAATGAATTTTGGAGAAAGAGAAGAAATGTTAGACTTAGCAAAGAAACGGTTAAAAGAATTAAAAAAGGATTATCCAAAGGCACAGCTTATTGATATAGATGCTGTTAGAGTAATTTATTTAGTATTAGATGAACCTATGCTTTATCATGAATTTGCTATAGCAAGCTTAAAAAAGACTTTTTATCAAAATGCAAAAAATTTTAAATAGATTAGAAAATTTAAAAAAGAAGTATCCTATATATAACAATTTTTTTGATTTTTATGGTAAGATATTAATAACTCGTAAAAATTTTTCTAAACCTAAAATTGAAAGAAATCTGAAAATAAATGAGGAATTTCCTCTTTTAGAAAATTTTAAAATAGACCTGGAACATGCTCAAGGGCTTTTTTTTGTTCTTTGTCAAAATTTAAAAGATATTAAAGAGATTAAATCTAAAATAGAAAAAATAGAAAATTATTATTTAAAGCATCCTCATGAATTAAAAAAAATTTTTAAAGATTTTTTAAAAAAAGGAATAGATAATTTTTTGTTAAAATTTCTTATCTTTCATAGTTTAAAACCTTCTCTAGAAGAATGCATGAAAATAGTGAAAGATAAAATAAAAGATATAAACTGGATAAAAGGATGTTGTCCTATATGTGGTCATTATCCATATATGGCTATTTTAAAAAAAGATGGGAAAAGGTTTGTAAAGTGCGCTTTTTGTAGTTATGAATGGCAAATTGAGCGTATTTTTTGTCCTTTTTGTGGCCAGAAAAATCATGAAAAAATAAAATATTTTGAGGTGGAAAAAGAGCCAGGTTATAGAGTATATGTATGTGATGAATGTAAGCGATATTTAAAAACTGTGGATGAAACTATGATTGAAAATGTAGCTGACTTAGAATTGGTGGATGTGGCTACCCTTTACTTGGATGTCCTTGCGAGGGAAAAGGGGTATAAAAACTATTTTAGTTAAAGTGGCTGTTATACCATCTATTTTGTTTTAACAAGATGTAAAGTGCCTCGTCTATAGAAAGTAAAGTATTTTCTGCTTCTTTCACATCAAAGTTTTTATTAAATGCCTTAGTTTCAAGTTTTTGTTTGTAATTATGTTTTAAATATCCATCTTTTGTCATAAGACCAATATTATTTCCTTCCACAAAAAAGACAAATCTCTTTTTATAATCACCAAAAAGACTTTTTCCTACCGCAGTATATGGTGCTTTTATATTTAAAAGTTCTATTATGGTTGGAATTAGATCTGCCTGAGAGCCCAAATAATTTATCTTTCTATGAGAAAAGAGTTTTGGTGAATAGATAACCAATGGAATCCAAAATCTATCTCGCAAGTCATTTCCCTGAAATCGTCCCAGGGTGTGGTCTGCGGTAAAGATAAAGACTGTATTTTCAAACCAATCGGTCTTTTTTGCTGCTTTCATGAATTCTCCAATGGACCAGTCTGCATAATAAAGGGTATTTAAAAAGCCTTCTAAAGACTCTGGTGCATGAGGGTATTTTTCAAATCTTTTATCTAGCAATATATAAGGTGGATGAGTAGTGCCTGAGAAAAAAAGGCAAAAAATGGTTCTTTTATTTCATCCAGTCTTTCTTTTAAAAACATCAATCCTTCATAGTCGTAACCAAAGGCAGGTTCTTTATCTGTCATGTATCTCTGTCGCATGGGTATATCTTCCTTTCCATAAAATTCCTCAAAACCTAAAGCAGCAGCAATACCTTCCATTCTAAAAGACCGTCTCTTTGAGGTCTGTACAAAAATGGTAGAATATCCATAATCCTTCAAAATCTTCCCCAGTCTTGTTATGTCAACTATCTCAAGTCCTTTGCCTAGATAAGGTAGACCAGGTAAAGTAGGAATTCCCACTAAGATAGCAGCAATGCCTTCTATACTCCTTTGGCCATTGGCATAAAAATTTAAAAACATCAGACCATTTTTTGCTATCTTATCAAAGTTTGGGGTTACACCATAATGAGATTGTGAAAAGCTATCAATGAATTTAGCACTCCAACTCTCGAGCAAAAAGAATACTATGTTATATCTACTAGCAGTTATAAAAAATTTCTTTTTCATCCTCATTAAGGGATAATTTTCATTAATGATAATTTCATCTTTTTCTACTATATATTGCTGGGACAATTTTATCGCTTCAGTTTCATCATAAAAGTTATGGTTTATGTACTTTGTGCTTCTCAAAGTATGATAGGCAGTGAAAACACCATTTAAGACAAGGTTCCCATATTCGGTTTTTCCATATTTGAAAGCATCTATGACATTGATAGGTTTGCCATGAAACTGAAACGTGCCCCTTATTGAGAAGACAAGAAAAACAATGAGCAAAAATAGTCTTATTAATTCAGCACTAAAACGAATCTTTTGTGTTGAATAGTGTTTATTAATGAAACGGTAGATCCATAACAATAAAAAGATTAAAAAAATTATCAAAATAATCAAATGCAGCAGATATTGCTCATATATATGAGTTAGAAGATAATCAATATCATTCATAATGAGAACAGCTTCTGCTCCAATGTGTCTTTTTACATAACCAAAAAACACAATATCGATTGTTAAGATACAGGCTATGATAAAAAGTTCTATCAATACCAATAATGACCAAAATCTGTACCAGCTTTTTCTTAAAATAGGTAGGTTTATCATTAAAAGAAGCATGCCAAGGAAAGTAGCAAAGGTACACAGGTCAAACCTAAGCCCATCCACAAAAGCCATCAGGAACTGTCTAAAATTTAAAGGACTAAATATATCTCTATAAATAAAAAGAAGGAAAAGCCTTGCTGTAAGAAATGTTCCTAAACCTAACGCCAGCAATAAAAGAGAAAGCCTAAGCCTAAAATCAAACCACCTCATTGATTTTTTTCTCTAAATATTTTTCAAGATAAATTTTGATTTTTTTAATATCATCTGTTTTTGGTAAGAAATTAATAAGCTTTTCTATATAGCGCCTTTGTTTGATATAACGATATGTAGGTGTAAAGTTAATATCAAATAGCCAGCTTAATTGCATAAGTTTCATATCATTTGTGGTTTGCATAAGGCTTAAATCTGAAATACGGGAACTTAAAATATCCTCTATAATTTTTTTTGAATAGTCATTCCTTTCAGGCAATTCTAATTCAATGACAGGGTTGTAATGAGCATTTTCATAATATTTAATAAAGACATAAAAAATGTCTAATTTATCTGCATCTCTTATTAATTTAGAATAAAATAAACATTCTGAATCTTCATTTTTTGGTAAAATGCGTTTGTTATGATAAGCAATAGCCTTACAAATTAATTTTTTTTCTCTTTTTGAAATACCTTTAAGTATTTTATTCAATTGCAATATTTTAACACTTAAAAGTGCATGATTTACAGATTTGGCATCCCTGAATGTGCCATATTTATAAAATTGTTCAAATCGACCTAAATCATGAAAAAGTGCAATAGTTTGAGCTAGATAAAGTTTTTCTTTATCAAGCTTTAAATCTTTTCCTATCTGAATGATATTTTTACATACACGATAAGTATGTTCTTTTTTTAATTTTATATTTTCATTATTGCCAAATTGTTTCACATAATTCTTAAACCAATTATGAAAAAAGAGAATATCTTTATAATTCACTTTTGGACAATTCTTAAATAGTTTTTGAATAATCTTTTGTTAAAACTGGAATACCTATCTAAGTCAGGTAACATTTCTAAGCCTGGTACTATTGTCCTTATAACAGGAATATCTAAGTCTTCTTTTGTTAAATTTACATAAATTGGATGAAAACCATTCATCAACAATAATTTTTCTAACATCCATAAATCCTTATTTACATCTCCTGAAGAATAATTTGGAAGTTCTTCATATTTTTTTATTTGAACTCCATCTGTTAAAGGTATTGTTGAATAATCTCCATATAAAAAATATCTACAGGTTAATTCACATAATGCCCTATTAATAGCAATCTTTCCATTTAGATGTGCTCCCCAACCTCTTGAAATTCCACCTCTTTTATGTATAAAAAAGGCTCTGTAACAAGGAATTCCCAATTCAGTTGTTAAATCTAAAAAATATATATGTACACCCCTTTTCCTCCAAGCATCTAAAATATTGCTAATAATTGGGTCTTTTGCTTCTAATAAAAAACATCTATCTAATGAAAATAAACTGACTTTTTCTGAATCTCTCTCTATATATTCCAATAAAGCAGTAAGTTTTGCTTCTTCTATTGTATTTCCTGAAGCTAAACCATTTGTAGAAGTGCCTTGACTATAAATATCTATCTCATCAAAATTTCCTGAAGAAATAAGAAAGGCAAATTGTGCTGGTATATAAATCTCATGACTGCCCATTTCATCAACTTCTTCTGCAATAATCCAATATAGCTCTTGGTTTTCATAAGGGATTTCAAGATTCATTTTATTTGGATCTAAAACATGATATCCTTTTTCTATTAAATCACTATATCTAGCTTTAATTAATTTAAATTCCTTTTTATAACCAATAGACTTGTTATTAGAAAAGTTTGCTAAAGCTGAATATCTTTCTACTATTTCCATTAAAGCAGAAGCCCTTGCCGCATCTTCACTAAAACCTTTTCCATATTCTCCCAAGATTCCCCAAAGTGTCCAATTGTTTTTCCCTACAGATATCTCTATCCGAAAATTCCAATTCCTTATAAAGGCATAAGGACTAATAGAACATGTTAGTTTTATTTCATCATCAAGCAATAATTCTTGAATTTTTGGATTTTTTAAAAGTCTATTTACAGTTTCTTTTGGATCCATACTTCTTACAGCTGTTCCTGTATTAAATGATTTTCCTTCTGTTCCTGAATATACATCCTTAATATGAACCATTTTTTTATCTTCAATAAGACTATTTAAATCATAAGGTATAGGAAACTTTATATTATTTAAAGATGGTAAACTCTCATGCATATATTTATTTTTTGCAAATATATCCATCCAAAAACAACGAGTATCAAGATTTTCACTTAAAGACCATCTTATATAGATTAAAGGTGTATGCTTAGCTAAGATTTTTTTATCTATATCATTAAATTTTTTTCTTAAATTAAAAAATTTATTATAACAGATACAAATTTCATAAAAACATGCCAATGATAATAAATCATCTTTTTTCTTTGCTTCTTCTATTAATTCATCAAGTTCATTTTCACTGAGTTTCACTAATTGATATAATAAATATTTATGCATAAATTTATCATTAGGATGAATATGAAGATATTCAAGAATTTCTTTAATAGATATTTCTCTAACAGGTACAATAGAAAGAAGGTCAAAACCAGTACTGAGAGTTAATTGCGCTTTATAAGTTATTTTCTTAATCATATTTTTAAACAAAATTATAATCTAAGAAAGCATTTAAGAAAAGATATTATTTTGACAATAACCTTGACTTTCAACATATATTAAGTTATTTTTAAAATAAATGGCGGATCGTCTAGTGGTAGGACGGCAGGCTCTGGACCTGCTAGCCGGGGTTCGAATCCTCGTCCGCCAGCCATTTTAAATGGTCCCATCGTCTAGTGGCCTAGGATACTGGCCTCTCACGCCAGAGACACGGGTTCAAATCCCGTTGGGACCACCATGAATGCACATTGACATTGTACCTGCAGTCTGTTATTTTCAGAATTACGGAAGTTTAGAAATTTAGATACTTAACAAGGTAATAAGAAATGATTGAAATTATGTTTGAAAAAGATAAAGCAATTTTGAAGTTTCCTAAACAGTTGATGGCTATGGATTATGTTCAACAATTTTTAGAAAAATTACGGGTAGAGTCAATAATTGAAAAAAGCAAATTAACTGAGGAACAAGCGTGGGAATTATCAGAACAAATTAAAGAGGAATGGTGGAACAAGAATAGAGAAAGAATTTTGAAAAGAATAAAGGATTGAAAATACATTGACGGATAGTAGTTTAAAGAAGGCTTTTGAATTATGTGAAGATATAGACGAGAAAGATGTTCCTTTTTTGAACCCTAATTTAGGCGTTCATCACAAAAAGGTTTTGACCCACAAAATGCTCCCCAGGGCTCACCACAGGAGTTAAAGGAAGGATTGACTTAAATATCTAAGAATTATTGACAAATTTATTCCCCTAAAGTAGGAATTAGTAAAATTAAAAAGAGGGAAAAAGATGAAAGTATTTATCCTTGCTGGAGGTAGTGGTACTCGACTTTGGCCCCTTTCTCGTGAGTCCTATCCAAAGCAATTTTTAAAAATTAATAAAAATGCTTCTTTACTTCAGCAAACCATTCATCATTTCTTGAATCTTGTTGTTCCAGAAGACTTGATAATCATTACTAACCAGAATTATTTCTTTCATGTAAAATCAAATTTACGGGAAATGGGACTTAATATACCTCATATTCTCCTTGAACCTATCGGGAGAAATACTGCACCAGCTATTGCTTTAGGGATAAAATATTGTCAAGAAGTATTGAGTTGTTCTTCTAAAGAAGTAATTCTTGTCTCTCCTTCTGATCATATAGTTTCCCCAGAAGAAAAATTTCTTAATTATCTTAAAAAGGGAATTTTGGTAGCAGAAAAGGGTTATGTTGTTACTTTTGGGGTTAAACCTTTAAAGCCAGAGACTGGTTATGGTTATATTAAATTAGGAGAAAAAAAGGATGGGTTTTATACAGTTGAAACATTTATTGAAAAACCAGGGATTGAAAAGGCAAAGGAATTTGTTTCTTCAGGAAATTATTATTGGAATGCTGGTATTTTTGCCTTTCAATTAGATACTATTTTAAAGGAATTTCAACAGCATGTTCCAGATATTTTCCAATTTTTTAAACAAGAATTAGAGATAATGAAAAAACAGTTTGTTAAAATGCCTACTATTTCTATTGATTATGCTATTATGGAAAAGTCTAAAAGATTGGCAGTAATTCCTATGAAACTTTCTTGGAATGATGTAGGTTGTTGGGATGCTGTTTATGATGTTTTGAAAAAGGATAAAAAAAGGAATACAAAAATAGGTGATGTAGTTACCATTGATACAAAAAGTTCTTTTATTTTAGGACAACGTTTAATTGCTGCTATTGGCTTAAAAAATATTTTGGTAGTAGAGACCCCTGATGCCATCCTTATTGCTAAACGTGGTGAGACACAGAAAGTAAAAGAAATAGTAAAAAAATTGAAAGATACTGGAAGAAAGGAATACATTGAACCTATTACCGTTCACCGTCCTTGGGGTAGCTTTACAGTATTAGAAGAAGGAGAGAGATATAAGATTAAAAAGATTGTAGTTTATCCTGGAGGAAGATTAAGTCTTCAGATGCATTATCATCGGAGTGAGCATTGGGTAGTTGTTCGAGGTACAGCCAAAGTGAGGATTGGAGATAAAGAAATGTATGTAAGAGAAAATGAAAGTGTTTATATTCCTAAAACCACACTTCATCGTTTAGAAAACCCAGGTCGAGTTAATCTAGAGATTATAGAAGTTCAAAATGGCGAATATATTGGTGAAGATGATATTGTTCGTTTTGAAGATGATTATGAACGAATATAAATGTCTGATCTTAGACAAATTATTAAGTGCATAATCTTATTTAATTTTATTATCTTATTAGGAATTTGTGGTTATATCTTTATTGAAAGATGGTCTTTTTTAGATGCTCTTTACATGACAATTATTACTCTTACCACAGTAGGTTTTGGTGAAGTACATCCTCTTACTCCTGCAGGAAGAGTTTTTACTTTAATTTTTATTCTATGTGGTGTGGGTGTAGCAGCATATGTGTTTACTACCATAGGTCGCATTTTATTAGAAGGTTATTTAAAACGGGTATTTGGGAGGAAAACAATGGAAAGGAGAATAAAATCTTTAAAACATCACTATATTGTTTGTGGATATGGTCGTATTGGTCGGCATGTTTGTAAGGAACTTTCTCAATATAAAATACCTATTGTGGTTGTAGAAAAAAATACTAATTTGTTAGAAGATATTGAAGAACATGGTTTTCTTTATGTTCATGGAGAGGCTACTCGTGAAGAGGTGTTAATAAAAGCTGGTATAAAAAATGCTGCTGGGCTTATAGCTGTAGCAGGTTCTGATGCTGATAATGTTTATATTGTTTTAACAGCAAAAGAATTAAATCCAAAATTAAACATTATAAGCCGGGCTGGGGAAGAGGATGCAGTAAAAAAATTATTACGTGCAGGAGCGAATAAAGTGATTGCGCCTTATGAAATTGGAGCAAGGAAAATTGCCCGTATGGTAACTCATCCTTTAGTAACAGATTTTATAGAATTAACTGTTTATCGAGGTATTGAATTACAAATGGGAGAGATTCCTATTGGTGAAAAAGCGGAAATAAAAAATGTTTCTCTTAAAGATTCAGGTTTAAGACAAAGGTTTGATGTTATTGTAGTTGCTGTAAGAAAGGCAACAGGTGAAATGATTTTTAATCCTTCACCAGAAACAATCATTGATTCTGGGGATATTTTAATTATATTAGGTAAGTCAGAAAATTTAAAAAAACTTGAGGAGGTAATGGATTCAGCCTCATTTTATACCCATCGCCATATCCTTTAATTTCTTTATCTCTTTCTCAGTGAGAAATCGGTATTCACCTGGTTTTAAATTCCCAAGTTTTAAAGACCCTATTTGAATACGTTTTAAGCGTAATACAGGATGACCTATAGCAGCACACATCCTTTTAATTTGTCGATAACGCCCTTCATGAATAGTTAATTCAATCCAAGCATTGTGTTTAAGAATACTTATGAGTTTTACTTTTGCAGGTAATGTTTTTCCTTCTTCTAAATCTATTCCTTCTTTAAATTTTTTTAACTCCCAATACTTTGGAATACCTTTTACTTTCACTAAATATGTCTTTGGAATTTTATAACGAGGATGAATTAGCAGATTAGCAAAGTCACCATCATTTGTTAATAAAAGAAGCCCTTCAGCATCAAAATCCAATCTTCCAACAGGAAATATTCTTACCGGGATTTGTTTTAATAAGTCTGTTACTTTTGGTCTACCTTTTGGGTCATAAAGTGTGGTAAGATAATATCTAGGTTTATAAAGCATAATGTAAAGAAGTGGGGGGAAGACAAGGCATTTTCCATCTATTTCAATGATTTGTTTTTCTGGATCTGCTTTTGTTCCTAATGATGTGACAATCTTTCCATCTATTTTTACTCTCCCTGCTTGAATTAATGCTTCTGCCTTACGGCGAGAGGTAATACCAGCCCGTGAAAGTATTTTTTGTAGTCTTTGTTTCATTATGAAAGATCAGTCAATTTAGGAAGTTCAGATAAATCTTTAAGTCCAAATACTTCTAAAAAATAAGCAGTAGTAACATAAAGAAGTGCAGTACTGCCCTGTTTTCTACCAGCAGTTTTTATTAAATTGAGTTTAAGTAAAGTTTTTAAACTCATAGAAACATCTACCCCTTTTATAGCCTCTATTTCTTTACGTGTAATAGGTTGACGATAAGCAATAATAGCTAAAGTTTCTAAGGCAGACCGACTTAGCCGAAAGGGGGATTTTTGTTTAAGTGAAACTATATAAGAACGAAATTCAGCCTTTGTTTGCAAACGAAATCCTCCTGCTACCTCTACTAATTCTATTCCATGTTCTGGGGATTGATAATCTGCCTGTAGTGCTTTCAATGCTTGTTTGATATCTTTAACACTATATTCTTTAAGTATTTTTTTAAATTTACTAAGCGTCAAAGGGGTGTCTGCTACAAATAAAAGTGCTTCAAGTACTGCCTTAAGATTCATCAAATTATACTACTTCTAAATGTGGTGTTTTTTTAGGAGCTAAAACACGTTTTATTCGAATAGGAGCCCAAGGAGAGGTTTGATAAAGAATTATTACACCATCTTTAGCCATATAAAGAATGGCTAAAAAAGTGACAATCATTTCTGCCTTAGTTGTTACTTCATCAAATAGTCTTTCAAAAAGGATCTCTTGTTCATCCTGTAAACGTGTAAAAATTTCTTTTATTTTTTCTTCTAAATTAATAGGTTCTATTTCCTCAGGTACAATCTCTGCTAATTTAGCAGCTTCTAGTACTTGTCTAAAAGCATCTAATAAGTCAAAGATGGTTGGAAAGATAAATGTTTCTTCTCCAATAATTTCTTCAATGCCATATCTTACAAATACATCTCTATGTAGAATTTGTCGTTGTTCTAAGAATTCTGCCATATCTTTTACTTTCATGTAATCTAAAAGTGCTTGAGTAATTTCTTCTCTAGGGTCTTCTTCCTCAGGTGAGGCTAATAACATACGGGATTTAATATGTACTAAAGTAGCTGCCATTAAAAGGTATTCACTTGCTAAATCTATATTAAGTGATTTCATAAAGCGTAAATAATCTAGGTATTGCTCAGTAATAAGTGCTATAGGAATATCATAGATGTCTACTTGATGCTTCTTCACTAAGTGAAGAAGCAAATCTAACGGTCCTTCAAAGAATTCTAATTTAATTTGTAATGGTTCCATTAGTTTTTCAACCTCGGTTGTCCTGTAGTTTCTAAAACACTAAACCAAAGAGCACTATTTGGATCAATAGTTTTTCTTTTAGTTATGGCTGCTTTTATAGGAATATGAACATATGTATTGTGCCAAGAAGAAACAAGCATTTCTGTTTTTCCAGCCATTCCTGCATGTACAGCATTTTGGGCTAAAAAACCACAATAAATATGATCATTAGCATTAGCAGGTAAACTGCGAATGATATAACTTGGATCTATATATTTCAAAGTAATAGGAATTTTAAGACTCGCAAAATATGATTGAATTTTTTCTACTAAAAATTTGCCTATATCTCCTAATCTAGGATTTCCTGATGGATCTGTGCCTAAGTCCTGATCAGCAAAGTATTTTTGTCCTGCTCCTTCAGCGACTACAATTACAGCATGTCTTCTTGCTTTTAATCTACGACGTAATGCTTCAAGTAATCCATGTTCACCTTCTAAATCAAAGTCCACTTCTGGGATAAGAGTAAAGTTTACTTCCCTTAAAGCTAAAGTAGCATAAGCAGCAATAAAACCAGAGTGTCTTCCCATAAGTTTTACTACTCCAATACCATTATAAGCAGCTATAGCTTCTGTATGTGCAGCTCGAATAGCTTCAGTTGATTTTTCAACTGCTGTATCAAACCCAAAGCTTTTTTCTACAAGATAAATGTCATTATCTATAGTTTTAGGAATACCAATTACACTACACTTTAATTCTCTACGTTTGATTTCTTGAGAGATTTTTTCTGCTGCTCTTAAGGTACCATCACCACCTATCATGAATAAAATTCCAATATTTAATCTTTCAAGTGTATCTACAATTTCTTCTATATTTTGTGGCCCACGTGAAGTGCCTAAGATAGTTCCACCTAATTCATGAATACTAGCTACATATGCTGGAGTAAGTTCTATAAGTTCATGACCATATTTTGGAATAAAACCTTCTAAACCATATTTAAATCCATAAATATTTTTTACTCCATAAACATGATATAATTCCATGACCAAAGCTCGAATAACGTCATTTATACCAGGACATAACCCTCCACAAGTAACAATGCCACACTTTAATTTTGCAGGATCAAAATATATTTTTCGTCTAGGACCAGCCATTTCAAAGGAAAGAAAAGGTTGATGATTTTTAAGACAAGTTTCTACATAACTTTGAGTAACATTAACAAGTACTCTTTCTCCTTCTTCTACAAAGTGCCGAATGATATTACCTTTCTTAATAATGGGAGATTCAACCTTTGCTGGGCCAAGGGTAGAGATGTTTGTTTCTATATTTTCTATCAATTCAAACATCTTTTCCCCCTATATATTGATTCATCCACTTTTTCATTCGCTGAATAGCTTTTTTTGTTAAAGGTTGAGGGAAAGGAGTATAATTTTCAGAAAATATCCCTTTTTCCATTAAAGCCCATTTTATCACACCAGGATGTGTATGACAAATTTGATATAATTTTTCTATAGCCAATGCTATGGCAAATATATCTTGATTTTTTTTCATAATTTTTTGCCATAATTCTGGAATAAGGTTTGCTGTAATTGTCATAATACCATCACTAGTAGGTTGATGTAGAAAAGCAAGTTCATCTGCTTCATAAAAATAAAAATCACGACCATGTAAAGCACGCTGATAATTGAGAAAACGTGTTAAATTTCCTTGAAATACCATACCCTTAATAAAATCACGTTTTGTTAATTTCTTAAAAACAGCTGTACGGATATTTTTGTGTTTTAAAAATTTTTTTCTCATTTGTACTAATCTTGGATGATTGTCTAAAATAAATATTGCTTTAGTCTTTGCTCTTAAAGCATCAATATGTTGAGGTAGACCACGATTGCTTCGATACCAAAGTGGTAAAATTTCAATAATAATATGGTCAAAATAATTTTTAATAATTTTTAAAGTAAAATGTGCCAATTTAAAAGTAGAATTTTCATCAGAAGTAGTGATATCAAAAAATAAAGGTATTTTTTTATCCCATAAGTTTAATGCAAGTTCAAATAATGCCTTTTTTTGTTCATAAGTAAAATAAACCCCTTCTAAAGAAAAATTGCTTCCTACAGCTATAGCAGCTACAAATGGTCTGACACTTTCCCAAAGACGTATAAAAGAGTTTTTATCTATTTCCCCACTTTTTTTAAGTGGTGCTAATAATGGACAAATTAAACCTTTTGGTAACATTTTGCTCCTTTAAGTAAAAGAAAAAGTAGCTTTATTTAATAAATCTTTAAGAAATATTGCCCCTAAAAAATGATTTTTTTCATTAACAACACCTAAAACATCTAACCCTTTTTGACGCATAAGTTCTAAAGCATCAATAGCTGGTGTTTTTGGAGAAATGGTTTCTACTTTAATACAGACTTCCTTTACATACATTTTTGCTACTTTCTCTTTCTCAATAAACAATTTTGCTTTTACATTATTATCTATTAATCCTTGTAGTTGTTGTCGTTTTACTACCCAGAGAAATTCATTTTTTACCAATTGTGGGAAAATGGATTTTATTTTCATACTAGGTTTTATAAGCAAAAGATTATCTGTCTTTTGCATAAGATCCTCTACTTTTGGTCCTAACTTTTTTCCTAAATGTCCTGCAGGATGAAAACGACGAAAATCTTCTGCAGTAAAACGCCTTCTTTCAAGTAAAACTACAGCTAAAGCATCTCCCATAGCCAAAGCAGCTGTTGTACTAGCTGTTGGTGCGAGTCCTAAAGGACAGGCCTCTCTTTTTACTCCTGTATCAATTACAATATCACTATGCTTTGCTAAAGTAGAATTAGGATTGCCAGTAAGAGCAATAAGTGGCGCACCTAAACGTTTAAAACTAGGAATAAGGATAGTAATTTCACCAGTTTCACCACTATTAGAAATAGCTAAAATAATATCTTTTTTTGTTACCATACCTAAATCACCATGCATTGCCTCTACAGGATGTAAAAAAAGAGCAGGAGTACCAGTACTATTTAAAGTAGCAACAATCTTTCTTCCTATGATGCCTGATTTACCTACTCCTGTAACAATCACCCGACCATCAGTTTTAAGAATAATTTCTACTGCCTTAGCAAATTCTGGCCCAAGTTTATCAATAATACCTAAGATACCTTCAGCCTCTATTTTTAAAACTTCTTTTGCCCTTCTTAAGATATCCTTAATCTCTTTATTTTTCATTATTTTTCAAGCCAATCTTTAGAAAATTCTCTTTCAAGAGGAATAGGATATTCTCCATTAAAACAGGCAAGACAGAATTTTTCTTTTGGGATAGTAGCTGCTCTTAATAATCCATCAATACTTAAATAATAAAGGCTATCTAATCCTAAAAATTTTTTTATTTCTTCTACACTTTTGGTAGCAGCAATAAGTTCTCCTTTTGAAGAAAAATCTATACCATAAAAACATGGATAACGATGAGGAGGACAGCTTACAAGCAAATGGACCTCTTTTGCACCAATTTCTCGTAATGTTTTTATTCTGGTACGGCAAGTTGTACCTCGGATGATAGAATCTTCTAAAATGATAATACGTTTGCCTTTAAGTAATTCTTTTACAGGATTAAGTTTTACTTTTACTCCAAATGCTCGCATAGTTGGAGATGGCTGAATAAAAGTACGACCTACATAATGATTTCTAATCATTCCCATTTCAAATGGCAAATTAGCTGCTTGAGCATAGCCAATTGTGACATAATTTCCTGAATCAGGAAAAGGCATGACAAAGTCAGCTTCTATTAACCTTTCCTTTGCTAATTCCTTTCCTTGAGCTTTACGGAAAAGATATACATTTCTACCAAATATGATGCTGTCTGGTCTAGCAAAATAAATTAATTCAAAAATACAGTAAGCATGACGATGGACAGAAGGAAGATGAAGTGAAAATGTTTCTTTTTCATTAATAAAGAGAATTTCTCCAGGTTCAATTTCTCTTATATATTCAGCTTCGATTAAATCTAAAGCACAAGTTTCAGAAGCTATAACATAACCACCATTTTTTAATCTACCTAAACATAAAGGGCGAAAACCAAATGGGTCACGAGCAGCAATAAGTGTATCTTCAGTCATAAGTACTAAAGAATAAGCACCTTTTAATTTACTCAATGCTTTAGCTAATCCTTCCTCTAATCCTAAATAAAAGTAACGTACCCAGAGGTGGATAATAATTTCGCTATCCATAGTAGATTGAAAGATAGCGCCATCTTCTTCTAATTGTTTTCTTAACTGATAAGCATTTACAATATTTCCATTATGTGCAATTGCTAATGTTTTTCCTAAATGATAAACAACAAAAGGTTGAGCATTTCGAAAGAGAGAAGAACCTGTAGTAGAATAACGTACATGTCCAATGGCAACATGTCCAGGAAGATTATTTAAGATTTCTTCATTAAATACCTCTGGCACCAATCCCATTCCCTTGTGTTCATAAACTCTTTTACCATCAGAGACAACAATCCCAGCACTTTCTTGTCCTCTGTGCTGAAGCGCATAAAGGCCAAAATAAACCAATTTAGCTGCTTCTGGATGGCCAAAGACCCCAAATATACCACAATTTTCTTTAAGCTTTTGCATGTTTTAGTTTTATAAACCAGAGCTTCATGAAAAGCAATTCTTTTTATCTATCAAAACAAACAATAAGATTTTTTCCTTTTTGTTTTGCTTGATAAAGGGCTTTATCTACTCTCTCTATTAAAGTAAAACAGTTATCCTCAGGAAAAGCTTTATCAGCTCCTATACTAACAGTAAGACGTCCTTTTATTCCATGACAATGTGGTATATTTGCTTTATAAACAATATTTATAAGTCTTTTACCCAAAAGACAGGCTCTTGGAAGAGGCGTATTAGGCAAAATTACTAAAAATTCTTCTCCACCATAACGACCAAATATATCAGTTTTTCTTATGTTTTCTTTTATAAGATTCGCCAATTCTTTTAAAACTTTATCTCCAGCAAGATGACCATATGTATCATTGTAAAGCTTAAAATTGTCTATATCAAGCATAAGTAGAGAAAGTGGTAAATTGTGTCTTTTTAATTGTGAAAGTTCTAAATTAAGCATCTCAAGAAGTCCTTCTCGATTTAAAATACCTGTTAAAAAATCAATTCTTACTTTTTCTTTAAGTTTTATATTTTCTTTAATAAGATTGACAATATTTTTAATTTTTAATCGCAATTCAGATTCAGACAATAATTTTGTCTTCTCAATAAAATCTATAGCACCTAATTCTAACCCCTCTAAACGACTATCAATATCATCTTTTACTGTATAAAAGACAATTGGTATAGAAGCTAAAGCAGGATGTTGTTTTATTTCTTTCACTAAAGTAAAGCCATTTTTTTCAGGCAAAATTATATCCATGATAATCAGATGAGGATTTGTTTGAAAACAAAGAGGAATAACTTCTTTTGGAGATTTAGCTATTATTACTTTAAATCCCTCTTTCTTTAATATACGACTTAAAAGACGCTGCATGGCTGGGTCATCTTCTACAATCATTATTTTAATTTGTTCCATATTCTTTTACCTTTTGACAAAGTTGGGTGAAAAGAAGATTTATAATTTCTTTCTCTCCTTTTTTAATCTCTTCTTCTAACATTTTTCCTAAAAGGGAAATTTCAGTGAATCCATAAGCTTGACCAGAGCCTTTTAGATTATGTGCTAGACGTAAAAATGTATCAATATCTCCTGTTTTAAAAGCACTTTCCATTTTTTGGATAGTTTCTTTTAAGTAATTAATATAATATTTTCTATCTTCCTCTTCTTCAACTTTTCTGCTAGCTTCAATATATTTTTTTAATATACATAAAATTTCCCTTTTACTTACTGGTTTAGCTAAATAGTCATCTGCACCAGCTTCCAAACAACGTTTCTTATCTTCTTTTAAAGCATAAGCTGTAAGAGCAATAATAGGAATATTTCTTGTTTCTGGATCTGACTTAAGATGTCTTGTTGCCTCATAACCATCTAATTTTGGCATTCTCATATCCATGATAATAAGGTCATAGGCTTTTTTATGAGCAGCATTAATAGCTGATTCACCATCTTCTACGACATCTACACTAATTCCTTCTTTTTCTAAAATATTTTTAATAAGACGCTGGCTAGCAGGGTCATCTTCAGCTAAAAGCACCAAACCTTGAGGTATTTCAAAAAATTTTTTAAGTAATCCAATAATTTTTTCTTTGTTTTCTCCTTCTTTTTCCACTAATGCTATTGTTTTTTCTTTTAATTCATAAATTTTTCTTTTACTAAGTTTCTTTGATATAAATACAACTATTGGAACATCTTTTATCTTGTTAAATTTTAAATTTGAAAATAATTTAAATATGTCAATTTTAGGCAAAAATGGATTAATAATAAGAAGAAAAGGGATTTTTTGATCTAGTGCTTCTATTGCATCTTTAGCTGATAAAAATGTTTCTGCTTTGTATCCTAATTTTTTAATAATTTTTGCTATAAATTCAACTGTAGTTTCATCATTATCAATAATAAATATATCACCTTTTCTATGTAAATAAGGTAAAACAACTCTAAGAATTTCTTTTTTAGTAATAGGTTTTTTTAGATAATCTGCTATTCCGAATGTAAATAGTTTTTCATTAAATGTAGAATATATAATTACTGGGATTCTTTTTGTTTTTTCATTTTGTTTTAATTCCTTTAAAATCTCAAATCCAAATATATCAGGCAAAAGAAGATTAAGCATAATGAATGATGGATGAAGTTTCATTGCCATTTTAATTGCTTGATTTCCCTCTTTTAAAGTATATGTACTTAATCCTCTGGTTTGCAAATAAGATAAAATAAGCTTTGCAGTAAGTTCATCACCTTCAATAAGAAGGACATCTGCTTTTGGCAGAATTTCTTCTTTTTTTGCTTCTTCTATAGGAAGATTTACCTCAAAAATTGTGCCTCTTTGTATTTGACTTTTAACTTTTATTGCTCCTCCTAATTTTTCTATTACTTCTTTAGTAATAGCTAAACCAAGCCCTAATCCTCCCTCTTTTCTTTCAAAAGGTAAAAAACGTTCAAAAATATGAGGAAGTTTTTCTTTTGGAATGCCACAGCCTGTATCTTTTATAGTAAAAATAAGTTTTTTATTCTTGTGTTTTACACTAAGAGATATATATCCATATTCTGTATATTTTAAAGCATTATGCAAAAGATTAAGTAAAGCTTGCCTTAATCTTAAAGGATCTGTAAGAATACGTTCTGGTAATTTTTTGCTTAATGATAATTTAAATTTAAGCCCTTTAATAAGGGCTCTTTGTTTAATAATACTAGCTACTTCTTCAATTAATTTTTTAAGTGATGTTGGCTTTTTCTCTATTTTAAAAATACCTGCTTCTATTTGGCTTATATCTAACACTTGACTAATTAAATCATTTAAGTGTTTGGCAGAATTAAATATGGTTTTTACATATTCTTTTTGTTGTGGTGTTAGATTTGTTTCAAATAATAATTCTGTAAAACCAAGTATAGCATTTAAAGGAGTACGCATCTCATGAGACATATTTGCGAGAAAAGCAGTTTTTGCTCTATTGGCAGAAAGGGCTTCTTCTTTTGCTCGAATAAGTTCCATTTCTTGTTTTTTTCTTTCTGTAATATCTATTAAACTACCTACAATAGCTGGTTTCCCTCGATAAGTAATACTCTGACTGCGTACTTCGCAAGTAATGATTTTCCCCTTAGCAGTAAGCCCTTGAAATTCATATTGATCTGTCTTTTTACGATCAGAAAGTTTATTTTTAATTGCTTTTTCTACAATTTTTCTAGAAGTAGGCGCAACAAATTCTAATAGGTTTTTTCCTATCATTTCTTTTGGAGTAGTTTCGAAAATTTTAGCAATTTTAGGATTTACATAAGTAAATTTACCTTCTTCAATAAAAAATACTCCTACTGGGGTTTCTTCGGATAAGGCTTGAAATCTTGCTTCAGCTTCTATAAGTGGTGTTATATCTCTTAGAACAGTTAAACTAGTTTTTTTATCAGGTAAAAGGATAATTGTGCCATCAACTTCTCTACGTTGACCTTTATGTGTAATTAAAGTAAAAGAATAGCGAGAAGGTAAGGTTATTTTTTTTCTTCTTTTATAATAAAAAAGAAAGTGTTTTTTGTCTTCTTTTGCCACATAATCAAAGAAAAATTTTCCCTCTACTTTTTTATCTTCTACTAGCATACAAAAAGCATCATTTGCCATTACAATTTTTCCATTTTCATCAATAAGCAGGATGGCATCGGGATTTTGTTCAAAAAGTAAACGATATTTTTCCTCAGCAGCTTTTGATTCTTTTATATCCTCACTCATTTCATTTAGAAATTAAGAAAAATTGAAAAAATCTATTTTCATGCTATCATAGGTGAGCATAAAAGACAAGAAAGATTGTTTTAAATAGGAATCTTGCTTAAATCAGCTACTTTAAGAAATAGTTTTTTTATTTGAGTAAGCAAAGCTAACCTATTATTACGTAAACTTTTTTCTTCTGTCATTACAAGTACATGATCAAAAAAATTATCAATAAAAGGTTTTAATATTGTGAGTGTTTCAAGTGCCTTAAGAAAATCATTTTTTTCAAGCAATCTTTTTATTTCTTGCTCTACTTCTATATATTTCTCATAAAGTTTCTTCTCTTCAGGTGTCTGAAAAAGGTTTATTTGTGGATTTCTATCTATTGGATTTTGGATAATACGGTATACGCGTTTATAGGCAATGACTAATGGCTCAAATTGAGAAGTTTTGGAAAATTTAAATAAAGCATCTGCTTTTCTAAAAATAGAAGGCACATTTCCATCAAATACACTAAGTACTGCTTCTACAATAGGATAAGGATAATTCTTTTCTTGAAGAAGTGAAGCAAGACGAGTTTTAAAAAAAGAAATAATTTTTTCTTTTATTTTTTCAAATTTTCCATATGTTTTTAATGATAACTCTATTAAATTAAAAAGAGAAAAAGAAATGTTTTTTTCAAAAAGGATACGTAATATACCAATTGCCTGTCGTCTTAAGGCAAAAGGATCAGCTGTACCTGTAGGAATTAAACCTATTCCAAAACAACCAACAATAGTATCCATTTTATCTATTATGGACAAAATAGCTCCTTCTATTGTTTTAGGTAGTGTTCCTCCCGCTTCTACTGGTAAATAATGTTCACTTATAGCACAAGCGACTGCTTCACTTTCCCCTTGTGCTTTAGCGTAAATTCCACCCATTATTCCCTGTAATTCTGGGAATTCATTTACCATTTCTGTTGTCAAATCTGCTTTACATAAAATAGTTGCCCTTAAAATTATATCTTTCTTTTCAGGAAAAAGGCTTTCTGTTATCCAAGTTGCAAGCGATTTTAATCTTTCTACCTTCTCAGCCATAGTACCAAGTTTTGCTTGAAAAATTATGTCTTTAAGTTTTATTATTCTTTCAGATAAAGGTACTTTTAAATCTTCTTGATAAAAAAAGCGAGCATCAGCTAGACGAGCTCTAATTACCCTTTCTAATCCAATTTTTATAGGCAAAATATCTTTAACAGAGATATTTATAATAGCAATAAAAGCTGGCAAAAGGTTACCATTATTATCTCGAATAGCAAAGCATTTTTGATGTTGTTTCATTACAGTAATCAATACTGGTTCTGGTAAAGAAAGAAATTCTTCATCAAATTTACCTCTAACTGCTACCGGATATTCTACAAGAAAATTTACCCAATTTAATAAATTTTTGTCTAAAATAGGAGAGCCATTTATTTCTTGAGCTATTTTTTCCAATAAATTAATAATACGTTTTTCTCTTTCTATTGGGTCTATAATCACAAATACTTTTTTAAGTACTGATGAATATTCTTCAGGATGAGAAATGATAATAGGATTAGGAGCCATAAAACGATGACCAAAAGTCAAATTATTGCTTTTTATTTCTTCTAGAGAAAATGGAATGACATCCTTATCTAAGATGGCTAATATCCAATGGATGGGACGAGCAAAATGAATTTTACTTTTATGCCAACGCATTGTCTTGGGAAATGGTAAAGAAAGAATATATTTTGGTAATAATTCTTTTAAGATTTCTAAAGTAGGTTTACCTTTTTCTTTTATTTTTAATCCTACATATTCTCCCTTTTTTGTTTTAATTTTAACAAGTCTTTCTACTGAAACACCATGTTTTTTAGCAAAACCAAAGGCAGCTTTTGTTGGTTTATTATCAGCAGTAAAAGCTAATTTATATGGTGGCCCAATTATATCTATCTCCTTTTCTGCTTGGGTTTCAGGTATGCCAGTAACTAAAACTGTCAATCTTCTAGGAGTAGCCATAGTTTTGATATGATCAAAATTTAATCTTTCAGCTTTTAGTCTTTCAGCTAAAATATTTTTCATATCTTCCAAAATTTTTGGGAAAATGCTAATTGGTAATTCTTCAGTACCGATTTCAAGTAATAAAGTTTTCATGTTATTTCTTTAATAAAGGATAACCTAGAGCTTTTCTCTGAGAAAGATAAGCTTCTGCTGTCATTCTTGCTAAGTGTCTCACACGAGCTATATATTGTGTTCTTTCCGTAACACTAATAGCACCTCGAGCATCTAATAGATTAAAGATATGAGAGCATTTAAGACAACATTCATAACCAGGTAAAACAATGCCTTTTTTTAACAATTTTTCCCCTTCTTTTTCAAAATTTTCAAATAATTGAAAAAGCATTTTTGTATCAGCTAATTCAAAATTATACTTACAACCTTCTACTTCTGTTTGAAAATGTATATCACCATAACTGATATTGGGAGCCCACATGATTTCAAAAACACTATCTACACTTTGAAGGTACATAGCAATGCGTTCAAGTCCATAAGTAATCTCTACTGAAACTGGATCAAGATCAATTCCTCCTGCTTGTTGAAAATAGGTAAATTGAGTGATTTCCATTCCATCTAACCAAACCTCCCAGCCTAAACCCCAAGCTCCAAGGGTAGGTGATTCCCAATCATCTTCTACAAATCGGATATCATGAGCTTTTAGATCAATTCCTAATGCTTCAAGACTCTTAAGGTATGTTTCTTGTACTTCTAAAGGAGAAGGTTTTAAAATGACTTGATATTGATAATAGCGTTGAAGTCTATTGGGATTTTGGCCATAACGACCATCTGTAGGGCGACGAGAAGGTTGAACATAAGCTACTTTATAAGGTTCTGGACCTAAGACACGTAAAAAAGTAGCAGGATGAAAAGTTCCAGCTCCTACTTCTAAATCATAAGGTTGTTCAATAACACATCCCTGATTAGCCCAAAACCTATCCAAAGCAAGTATAATTTCTTGAAAATACATATAATCAATTATAGGGAGATTTTACGCACAACATAATACTTTACTTCAACCCTGCAATTCTTAACCTTTATTATACTATTTAATAGCTGTCAATAGACTTTTAAATTTACCTTTTGATTCTTGTCTTTATAGTTTTATCAGATTATTATTAAAATATGTTTTTGCTAAAAATAACTATATTAACATTATTGTTTATTCAGCCTGCTTTTGGCAAACTTTTAGATAGAGTTGTAGCTATTGTAAATGAAGATGTAATTACTCTTTCTGAATTAAAAGATGCCATAAAACAGTTAACTCCCTTTACTGATCCTTCACCTGAGATAGAAAGGCAAGTGCTTGAAGAGTTGATTAATACTCATCTTGCTGTTCAAGAGGCTAAAAAACGAGGTATTGAAATAAAAGAAAAAGAAGTAGAAAATACTATAAAAGAACTTATTTCACAAAAAGGTATAACATTAACAGCATTTAAAGAAGAATTATTAAAAAATGGAATATCTTATGAAGATTATAAAAATTGGTTAAAATATCAATTAATTAAACGTCGATTAATAGGTTTAGAGGTTCAAGGGAAGGTTACTGTTACAGAAGAAGAGATAAAAAATTATTATGAAAATAATAGAAAAAAATACAAAGGTTATACATTATTTAAATTACGCCATATTTTGTTGCCTTTTCCGCAAACATTAACTCAAGAGAAAGAAATAAGAAAAATTCAAGAAAAAATTTTGAGAAAGCTCAAGATGGGTGTTTCCTTTTCAGAATTGGCTAAATTATATTCCAAAGCGCCTACTGCTTCTGATGGAGGAGATTTAGGTTGGTTTAAAGAAGAGGAATTAGCTCCTGTAATTAAAGAGACTGTAAAGACTCTTAAAGTAGGTGAATATAGCTTATGGATAAAGACTGATGTAGGTTATCAACTTATACAATTGATAGAGAAGAAAAAAGTGCCTGAAAAGACTCTTTCTGAAGTAAGGGAAGAGATATATAAAATTCTTTATCAAAAGAAACTAGAAGAAAGATATCAACGTTGGTTAAAAGAGCTTAGAGAAAAAGCATATATAAAAATTTTGCTTTAAATGAGCTCAAAAGACAAATTATTTCAATTACTTTATAAAAATTCTTTTCTTTATGATCCAAATAAGAGATTTAAACTTTCTTCTGGAAAGTATAGTGATTTTTATATTGATGGTAAAAAAACAACGCTTACTGGTGAAGGGATGGCATTAGTAGGTGAAGTGATTTGGAAGGAAATAAAAAATCTTAACATAGATGCTGTTGGTGGTTTAACACTTGGAGCAGATCCTATTGTTTGTGCGGTAGTTATGCAGGCTTTTAAAGATGGGAAAAAGATAGATGGTTTTATTGTACGTAAAGAGCCTAAAGGGCATGGTACAAAAAGCTGGATTGAGGGAAATATTAAGAAAGGCATGAAAGTAGTTATTGTTGAAGATGTTGTTACTACGGGTGCATCAGCTCTTAAGGCTATTGAAAGGGCTGAAGAGGCTGGGCTTAAAGTAATAAAAGTGATAATATTAGTAGATAGAGAAGAAGGTGGAAAACAGGCGATAGAAGAAAAAGGTTATGATTGTTTAGCTATTTTTAGCCGTTCAGATTTTATGAAATTACATAAAAAAGATGCCTGAAGTCTTTGATGTTATAGTTGTTGGAGCAGGTCATGCTGGTTGTGAGGCGGCTTTAGCTGCTGCCCGTATGGGTCATCTTACTCTTTTGCTTACTATCAATATTGAACGTATTGCCCATATGAGCTGTAATCCTGCTATAGGTGGATTAGCTAAAGGGCATTTGGTAAAGGAGATAGATGCCTTAGGTGGGGAGATGGCTAAAAATATTGATGCCACAGGTATTCAATTTAGGCGTCTAAATACTAAAAAAGGGCCTGCTGTCTGGTCATCTCGTGCTCAAGCAGACAGAGAGCTTTATCGGCTTAGGATGAGATCTGTTTTAGAAAAGACAGAAAATTTGTTTATAAGGCAGGCTAAGGTAAGTGAAATTTTGGTTGAAAATGGTGTAGTAAAGGGGGTAAAGACAGGTATTGGTGAGGTTTTTCTAGGCAAAACAGTGATTTTGACTACAGGCACTTTCCTTACTGGTCTTATTCATATTGGACTTACCAATTTCCCTGCTGGTAGAATGGGGGATCCACCTTCAAATCGTCTCTCTCAAAATTTAGCAAAACTTGGTTTTCATATTGGAAGATTTAAGACAGGAACACCTCCAAGACTTGATGGAAGAACAATAGATTTTTCTCGTCTTACACCACAATATGGTGATGACCCTCCACATCCATTTTCATTCTCTACTGAAAAAATAGATAGACCTCAATTACCTTGTTATATTACTTACACCAATCAAAAGACTCATGAGATTATAAGAAGTGGACTTGACCGCTCTCCACTTTTTACTGGCGTGATAAAAGGAACAGGGGTAAGATATTGTCCTTCCATTGAAGATAAAGTAGTCCGTTTTCCAGAAAAAGAACGCCATCAAATATTCATTGAGCCAGAAGGAATAAATACTGTAGAGTATTATCCAAATGGCATTTCTACCAGCCTTCCTATAGACATTCAGATAAAAATGGTAAGAAGCATAGAAGGTTTAGAGCATGCAGAGATAATGAGACCTGGATATGCTATTGAGCACGACTATGTTGATCCTACACAATTGAAACCTTCACTTGAGACAAAATTAATAAAGGGGCTTTTTTTTGCAGGTCAGATAAATGGTACAACCGGTTATGAAGAAGCCGCTGCTCAAGGTATTATAGCCGGTATAAATGCTGCCCTCTATATCAGGGGAGAATCTCCAATTATTCTTGACCGCTCTCAGGCATATATAGGGGTATTAATAGATGATTTGGTAACAAAAGGTACAAATGAGCCATATCGGATGTTTACTTCAAGAGCAGAGTATCGTTTACTTTTAAGGGAAGATAATGCAGATTTAAGACTTATGCCTATTGGTTATAAACTTGGGTTAATTGGTGAAGAACAATATAAACGATTTTTAGAGAAAAAAGAGGGGATTGAAAAGACTATTGAACGTTTATCAGAAATAAAGATAAAGCCCACAAAGGAAACAAATGAGAAATTAAAACAAATAGGTACAACCCCTATCAAAAACCCTATGACTTTAAGAGAATTATTGAGAAGACCTGAGGTAGATTTTTATAGCTTGAAAATTTTTGATGAGACATTAGAGAGAGTTAGAAAAGATGTAGCAGAAGAAGTAAGTTTTCAAATAAAGTATGAAGGATATATAAAAAGACAAGAAGAACAGGTTGCCCGTTTCAGACGCCTTGAAGAGGTGCGACTTCCTGAAGATATAGATTATTATAAAATTCCGGGTCTTTCTAATGAGGTAAGGGAAAAGCTTTCTCGTATTCGTCCTTTGTCCCTTGGACAAGCAGCTCGCATCTCTGGCATTACTCCTGCTGCCATCTCTATATTGCAAGTCTATCTAAAAAAACATGGGTCAAGACTAACTTAAATTTTGCTTTTTCAACTTTGCTAATTCTCTTTCTCTTAGTTCTACTCGCCTAATCTTCCCACTAATGGTTTTTGGCAATTCAGAAACAAATTCAATCTGTCTAGGATATTTATAAGGAGCAGTATTATTTTTTACATGTTCTTGCAATTCTTTTATTAATGTATCTGAAGGGGTATAACCAGGTGTTAAAACTACAAATGCCTTGACAATTTGCCCTCTGATGGGATCAGGCACACCGATAACAGCCGCTTCAGCTACAGCTGGGTGTTCAATTAAAGTGCTTTCTACCTCAAAAGGACCAATACGATAACCTGAACTCTTTATAACATCATCTGCTCTGCCAACAAACCAGAAATAACCATCTTCATCTTTATAAGCACGATCACCAGTAAAATACCAACCATTTTTAAATACATTAGCACTCTTCTCTTTATCCTTCCAGTAACCTTTAAATAACCCTACTGGATAATTTTCCTTCACATACACAGCAATATTTCCTTCTTCATAAGCCCCTAGCTCATTGCCATCGTCATCTACAATAGCCACCTTCCATCCTGGCACAGGCTTGCCCATAGAACCAGGTTTAATTTCCATATTTTTGAGGTTAGCAACCATAACTACTGACTCTGATTGACCGTATCCTTCATAAATCTTTATGCCAGTTTCTCTTTCCCAAACTTTGATGACTTCTGGATTTAGAGGCTCACCAGCACTAGTAGCATGACGTAACTCACTCAGATTGTATTTTTTTAAATCTTCTAAAATCATCATGCGATAAGCAGTAGGAGGGGCACAAAAGGTTGTAATGGCATATCTATCCATTAATTCTAACACCTTTGCAGGATTGAACCTTCCCCTTTCATCATAGACAAATACAGCAGCTCCCATGATCCACTGTCCATAAATCTTTCCCCAAGCTGCTTTAGCCCAGCCTGTATCAGACAATGTCCAATGCAGGTCATTTGGAGTTAAGTCATGCCATAAACCAGCAGTAATCACATGCCCTAAAGGATAAGAATGATCATGGAGTACCATTTTCGGATAACCTGTCGTGCCGGAAGTGAAGAAAATAATATAAGGATCAGTGGCTAAAGTTTTGTAATTACCATCTAGACTAATCCAATATCTCGAAGCTGTTTTCATCTCCTCTTCATAATTGATCCAGTTAGGATGCGGCTTACCAATATTTATTAATATCTGCAAAGTGAGACATTGAGGGAGTATTTTTTCTACCTTTTCTATATGCTCATCAGTAGTAATAATAGCCTTTACTTTAGCAGCTTTTACACGATAAAGAATATCTCTTGCTTGTAGCATAGTAGTAGAAGGAATGATAATAGCACCAACTTTTGTCAAACCCAAAATTGCTTCCCACCACTCTGGAATGCGAGGGAGCATAATCAACACCCTATCCTTTTTGCCAATTCCTAAACCCTTTAAGATATTGGCAAACTGGTTGGAACGAGACATTAAGTCCCAAAAAGAGAATTTTCGTTCTTCTCCTTTATCATTGACCCAGATTAAAGCCAGTTTATTTCTTTCCTTTTTTGCCCATTCATCCACCACATCTATGGCATAATTAAAATATTCAGGCACTTCCAATTTGAAATTTTCTAAGTCTAAATTGATATAGGGTTTTAGAGTTTCTAACATAAATTCATCTCCTCAAAATACTACGAGGCTTTTTATAAAGAATTTTTTGGTTGTCAACCCTGATAAAACTAGGAGCACAAAAAATATTTTCTAGATTTTTTCCTTTATTGTTAAGTTTGAATGTGTTATATAACTGTTTTAATAAAATTAGGAGGAATGAAATGTTGGAATGGGTTAAAAAAGGTTTTTACACTAGTCTTGGTTTGGTTTTAATTACAAAGGAAAAAGCAGAAGAATGGGCAAAGGAGTTGGTTAAAAAAGGAGAGCTTTCAGAAAAAGAAGGGCGAAGTTTTGTGGAAGAATTATTAAAAAAATCAGAAGAAGCTCAACAGGAGTTAGAAAAAAAGATTGAAACATTGGTAAATAAGGTCTTAAAGAAAATTGATATTCCTACTAGACAAGACTACATCGCTATTAATCAACGTTTAGCCAAATTAGAAGAAGCTCTTGAAGAGTTAAAAAAGAAAATCTCTGAATAAATGTTTTCTCTAAGAAAGTTACATACAATCACTCGTACTTATCGCCATTTTCGTCGCTACCAACAGATTTTAAAGGTTTTAGTTAAATATGGATTTAGTGATATTCTTGCTCAACTTCATCTCTATCGGGTAGTAGAAAAGTATCTTCGTTTCTTTAAAAGAGAGCAAGAGACTGAAATAACACGATTGTCTCGGTATGAGCGTATTCGTTTGACTCTAGAAGAGTTAGGTCCTACTTTTGTCAAACTAGGGCAATTGCTTAGTACAAGACCAGACTTAGTACCTCCCACTTTAGCAGAAGAATTGGGAAAGCTTCAAGATAAAGTTCCACCTTTTTCTTTTCTTGAAGCAAAGAAAATCATTGAATCTGAACTAGGACGTCCACTGGAAAAAATATTTTCTAGATTTGAAGAAATGCCAATAGCAGCTGCTTCTTTAGGTCAAGTGCACCGCGCCTGGTTGAAGAGCGGAGATATGGTAGCTGTTAAAATACAGCGACCCAATATCCGCCGTATAATAGAAGTTGATTTAGACATTATGTTGTATCTTGCTGGTTTATTACAAAAACATATTGTTGAAGTGGAGTGGTATGACCCAGTAGGTATTGTAAAAGAATTTGCCAAGAACATTGCGAAAGAGCTGGATTATACCCTTGAGGCTTCAAATATTGAACGATTTGCCAAAAATTTTAAAGATGACCCCACAATTTATGTTCCCCGTGTTTATCGTGATTATTCAACAGAAAAAGTGCTTACCATGGAATATATTGATGGTATCAAGATATCTGAAATAGGGAAATTAGAAGCAGCAGGATATGACCGCAAATTGATCGCCAGGCGAGGAGCAAACCTGATTTTGAAGCAAATATTTGAACACGGTTTTTTTCACGGAGATCCACATCCAGGTAATATTTTTGTTTTGCCTGATAATGTTATTTGTTTTTTGGACTATGGCATGATGGGTCGTATAGATGAAGAAATCAAAGAGAATTTGGCATTGCTAATAAAAGCCTGTATTGATAAAGATATTTCAGAAACAACACGATGGTTTTTAAGACTTTATCCTGCTAAAAAAGTCAATCTTAGAGAATTTAAACTAGATATATGGGAACTGCTTGATCAATATCATGGCGTACCCCTTAAACAAATTGAATTAAAAAGGGTCTTTCGACAAGTGCTTTATCTTGTTGAGAAGCATCATCTCAAGATACCACCGGACTTATTTTTACTTAACAAGGCATTGGTTTCTTTGGAAGGTATAGGTAGATCACTTGATCCAGATTTTAATGCAGTAGAGCAAATTCAGCCATTTGTCAAAGAGATTATTCTAAAAAAATTCAGTCTTCGCAACATCATACACAAGGGGCAAAAAAGTTTTTGGGAGCTCTTTGTTCTTTTCCAAGAATCTCCACAAGAAATTAGAGAATTTCTTTCTTTGTTGAAAAAGGGCGAGATAAAAGTGAAATTTGAACATAAAGGTTTAGAGACATTCATTGCTAAACAAGATCAGGTTAACAATCGTTTGTCCTTTGCCATCATTTCTGCCTCATTAATCATTAGCTCAGCCCTCATTGTGCTTTCAGATATACCACCTTTCATTTTTGGGATTCCTATTATTGGTCTTATCGGTTTCTTAGTTGCTGGTTTCATGGGCTTATGGCTTCTTATTGCTATCTTTCGCTCAGGAAAATTTTGAAGTAACTTGACATATTGGAATTTTTATTCCAATATAGAATAAATATTCCAATATGTCTTTAGGTCGGCGAGAACAAGAAAGGCAGTGGCGGCGTCAGTATATCTTAAAAGTGGCAGAGCGTTTATTTGCACAAAAAGGTTATCATCAAACAACTATGGCTGAGATTGCCAAAGCTTCAGAATTTGGAATGAGTACAATATATCAGTTTTTTGAAAGTAAAGAAAAAATTTATTTAACGCTTTTTAATGAAAAATTAGATACATTACTTGAATTAGTCAAAGATGCTGTCAAGAATGCCAATACTGCTACTGAAAAGATAAAGGCAATTTTAAAAGTTGAATTTGATTTTTTTCAAAAAAATAAAGATTTTTTCAGACTTTATGCTATGGAAAGAGAAGCTGTTACGGTTATTGTAAGAGAAGAGTTGGGTAGAGAAGTAAATAAAAAACATGAAGAAGGGTTAGCTCTTTTAAAACAAATTATTGAAGAAGGTATTAAAAATAAAGAATTTTATCCATTTCCTCCGGCAGAAGTAGCTATTTTATTTAGTGGAATGACTCAAGCATACATTCATGATTGGATTAAAAGTGGGAAAGAGATTAATTTAGATGAAAAAATAAAAATTATTACTAATTTTTTCTTTAAAGGGATTCATTGGAGGGAAAAATGATAAATTTGCTTATACTTATTTTAATTTTGTTTTCTATAAATGTTCAAGCCGAAACTCTTAATTTAAAAAAAAGTATTGAATTGGCATTAAAAAATAATCTACTCATTCAAGAAAAATTGGCTCAAATTAAGGCTGCCACTGAAAGTGTAAAGGTAGCAAAAAGTGAATTTTTCCCAAAGCTTCAAACATCTTATAGCTATACAAGGCTTGGAGAAGAACCTTATATGATTGCTAAAAATGTTCCAGGACAACCAAAGTTTGTTATGGGTCCTCAGGACAATTATACTTGGGATATAGGTTTTATCCAGCCTATTTTTACTGGTTTTTATTTGAGCAGTCAGTATCGTCTAAGCAAATTAGGTGTGGATATCTCTAAATTAGAAAAAATTGAAGCAGAACAGGAGGTGATTCGTCAGGTAAAGGTGAGCTATTTTAAAGTGCTTTTGGCAGAAAAATATAAAAAAGTAGCAGAAATTGCAGTTAAAAATCTTTCTGCTCATCTTAAAGATGCTAAGGCATTGTATGATATTGGTATTATTCCACTAAATGATTTATTGAAATCAAAAGTAGCACTTGCCAATGCCAAACAGGATTTGGTCAGAGCAGATAATAACTTACAAACTGCTATATCTGCTTTTAATATTCTTTTGCGTTTTGACATTAATCATCCCACTAAAATTGAAGATATATTAACCTATAAGCCCTTAAACTTAACCCTTAATGAAGCTATGAAAATCGCAATTAAAGAGAGACCTGAAATAAAACAGATTGCAAAAAGGCTTGAACAGATGGATGTTCAAATCAAGATGGCAAAGTCTGCCTATTATCCTCAGATAGCCATGGTAGGAAGATATGAACGTATTGGTGATGACCCTGGAATTGATGGAACTGGTTATCGTAATCCAGACCAATTTTATCTTACTTTAGAAGCAAAATGGACATTTTGGGAATGGGGAAAGACAAGAGCAAAAGTAAAGAGTCTAATCTGGAGGAAAAAAGCATTAGAAAAAATTTTAGAACAATTAAAAGATCAAATAAAATTTCAGGTTAAACGGGCTTATTTAAATTTAAAGGAGGCTGAAAAAAATATTGAGACAGCCAGAATTTCAGTGGAACAGGCTAAAGAAAATTATCGTCTTACTGACTTACAGTATAAAAATCAAATTACTACTTCTACTGAAGTTTTGGATGCTCAAACCTTACTTACACAGGCACAAAATAACTATTATAGTGCCCTTTACCGCTATAACACAGCCATTGCAGATTTAGAGAGGGCGATGGGAAAGTTGGTTAGTCATTAATTCTTAGGAGGCATTTAGTGAAAAAGATTATTGTTGCCATTATCATTATTATTTTAGCAAGTTTGGCTGGTTATCGGATTTATAAAAATATTCATAAAAAAGAGATTGAAATAACAATTACAAAAATACCAGTAGAAGTGAGTAAGGCAGATTATAAAGAGATGACATGGCACTTGGAATTAACTGGAAATATTTTACCTAAGCAGGAAGTTGATGTTTATCCAAAAGTGGGTGGAGAAATTTTAGAAAAACTCTATGTTGAAAAGGGAGATAGAATAAAGGCAGGACAGATTATAGGGATCATAAATAGGGAAACCATTACTGCCAAATTAAATAAAGCCAAGGCAGCTTTAAATTCAGCTAAAGCAAATTTAACTCAAATTGAAGCAAATCTTAAAAGTATAAAAAAAGATTATGAACGCATAAAAAAATTATATGAACAAAAGGTAGTTCCAAAACAAAGACTTGATCACATTACTGCTCAATATGAAGCTACTTTAGCAGCAAGAGAATTAGCTATTGCTCAAATTAATCAGGCAAAAGCAACATTAAAGGAGATAAAAATCATTTATAACAATCATACCATTACAGCCCCTATTTCTGGTCTTGTTACTGCCAGATATGTAGATGAAGGAGCAATGATGGATAGAAAGAAGCCAGTAATAAGGATTACTGATGATAGCATAGTAAAAGTAAATGTGGCTATTAATGAAAAGGATTTACCTTATGTTAAAATAGGTCAAAAGGCTTATATTTATGTTGATGCCTATCCAAAAAAGGTTTTTAAAGGTGAGATAAAAATTATTAATCCTAGAGTGGATCCTGCTACCCGCACTGTAAATGTAGAAATACACATTCCCAATCCAAAGCATTTGCTAAAATCAGGTATGTTTGCCCATGTAAAATTGATTTTAGGCAAAAAACAAGTTTTAGCTATTCCAAGAGATGCTTTGCAAAAACTTCCAGGCACAGGTGTTTATTATGTATTTGTTATAAAAGAGAATAAGGCATATCTAAGGAATGTAAAAATAGGTATAAATGAAGGGAATTTAGTAGAGATAAAAGAAGGTTTAAAAGAAGGCGACTTAGTAGTTATAAAAGGTCAAAATCGTTTAAGAGAAGGATTACCAGTAGAGATTATTAGTTAAAAATGAAATTACCTGAATTTGGTGTTAAGAGACCTATTGCAACTTTAATGCTTTTTTCAGCATTAATTTTAATGAGTATTACTGCTCTTTTTAAACTAAATATTGATCTCTTTCCAGAAATTGAACCCCCTATAATAAGTGTTCTTACTTATTGGCCTGGGGCAAGCGCAGAGGATGTTGAAAAGAATGTAACTAAATATTTAGAAGATCAGCTTATTACTGTTAACAATTTAGATGAATTAACTTCAAAATCCATTACTAATCTTTCTTTAATACAATGTAAATTTGAATGGGGCACAGATTTAGATACTGCCAGCAATGATATACGTGATAAAATAGAGCTTGCTAAAAGGGATTTGCCACCTGATATAGAGAAACCTGTCTTATTTAAATTCAGCAGTGCTACTGCCCCAATTTTGTTTATGACTGTAACTGCTGATGTTTCTTGGCCAAGACTTTATTATATTACTGATAAGATTATTGGTGATGAATTGCGTCGTGTACCTGGAGTAGGTGCAGTTATCCTTTATGGTGGAGATAAACGTCAAATCAATGTCTATTTTGATTTAGACAAAATAAAGGCTTACAATTTATCTCTTTATAAAATAAGAGAAATCTTAAAATCAGAAAATTTAGATATACCAACAGGCAGTATCAAATTAGGTAAAAGGGAATATTATCTGCGCATTCCTGCCCGTTATAAAACAGTTGAAGAGATTAAAAATTGTGTAGTGGGTTATTTTCATGGTAATCCGATTTATCTGAAAGATATTGCTCAAGTAAGTGATAGCTTTGAAGAAAGGATAATGAATGGCTGGGGAGATGGGAAACCTGCCATTGTTGTTTTGTTACAAAAACAAACTGGAAAAAATACAGTAGAAGTAGCTGATAGAGTGAAAGAAAAGTTAAAGAAAATAGAAAAAATCCTCCCTCGTGATGTCAAGATTAATATTGTGGAAGATAATTCTGAATATATTAAAACTGCTTTAAATCAATTAAAAAATACTTTATTTCAAGCTATTATTTTAGTTATTATAGTTGTTTTTGTCTTCCTTTTGAATATAAGAAGTGGAATTATCGTTGCTATTACTATCCCTTGTTCGCTTATTATTTCCTTTTTATTGCTCTATTTAGGTGGCTATACAATAAATGTTGTCTCTCTTATGTCTATGGCAATCGCATCAGGTATGGTAGTGGATAATGCTATTGTAGTGGTTGAAAATATTACAAAGCATGTAGAAAGAGGCAGCTATCCACATATTGCAGCCATTTATGGCACATCAGAGATGGGTATGGCTATTACTGCCTCTACTTTTACTACCGTAGTTATCTTTATTCCATTAATGTTCGTTACTGGTATTACTGGTATTATGTTTAAACAATTAGGCTATGTTATTACCGCTACATTATTAACTTCTCTTTTTACTGCCCTTACCCTTACCCCAATGCTTTCTTCAAAGTTTTTGACTTTAGAATCTAAAAAAAATTCTTTTACTAAAAAGATACATAAGAGTTTGGATAAGCTAGATGAAAGATATAAATCTCTACTTACTTGGGCATTAAAACACAGAAAAACCGTTATCGCTATTTCTTTATTGATATTTATTCCAACAATATTTCTTCTTAAATTTATTGGTACTGCCTTTGTACCTGAACCAGATGCAGGTTTTGTTAGTATCAGTTTTCGTTTGGCTGAAGGGACAAGATTAGAAGAAACAAGCAGATTAATAGATAAAATAAATCAATGGATTGCCAAAGAGATAAAACCAGAAGAATTACGTCATACTTATGGTTTTGCTGGACAGACAGAAAAGGGATTTGGTGAGGCATTAGGTTTTGAAGAAGGCAGCAATTGTGGAGAGGTTGGGCTTAAATTAGTGGATAAAAATAAAAGAAGACGTAGTGATAAAGAGATTGCTGCTATTTTAAGAGAATATTTAAAACATGTACCTGGCATAACAAGAACAAAAGTAATTGCAACAAATCCTATTTCTGCCGTTCTTATGGGAGGCACAAAACCTATAGTGATTGAAGTGCTTGGTTACAATCTAGAAGAAAGTCTTAAAGTAGCAAGAAAAATTAAAAAAATAGTTCAAGAAATACCAGGTGCTGTGGATGTGAGTCTTTCCTTTAAAGACCCAAGACCTGAGATATGGATAGAGGTAGATAGAAAGAAGGCGGCTAGTTTGGGCTTAAATATTGCCATAATTGCTGATGCAGTCAGGACTTATTTTTATGGAAATAATCCTACAGATTTTCGTGATGCAGGAGAAGATTATGATATTTTTGTTAGGCTTACAGATAAAGACAAAAATCGTTTGGAAACCCTACCTGAAGTGCCCATTTTCACACCAGATGGACGTATGATTTTATTAAAAAATATTGCTCATATTAAAGAAGGCACTGGATTAACAGAGATAGAAAGAAAAAATAGACAAAGAATTATCAAAGTGGAAGCTGATACTTATAAACGATCTTTAGGGGAGGTTACAAGAGATATAAAGAAAGAATTAGAAAAATTAAATCTTCCCCCTGGTGTTACTATTCAATTTGGTGGTTATATAAAGGAGCAAAGAGAGGCTTTTAAAGATTTAAAATGGTTATTGCTTTTAGGTATTATTTTAACCTACATGGTAATGGCTTCTTTATATGAAGGATTTTTAGACCCATTTGTTATCATGTTTTCTGTGCCTTTTGCCTTTACAGGAGTAATTTGGGCATTTTTAATTACTGGTATTATTTTAAATATTATTAGCTTTATGGGTATAGTTATGCTTACAGGCATTGTAGTAAACAATGCTATTGTTCTTTTAGATTATACTCATTTATTACAAAAACGTGGATTATCTCTTTATGAAGCTATTATAGAAGCAGGAAGGTCTAGACTAAGACCAGTGCTTATGACAACATTAACAACTATATTTGGTATGTTGCCTATGGCTTTAGATAAGGGTGTAGGTTCTGAAATCTGGAATGCTTTGGGCATTACAGTTATTGGTGGTCTTTCTTTATCTACTTTAATAACTTTAATTTTAATACCAACACTTTATTCTATTTTAGAAGAGTGGCGGAAAAGAATAAAATAGTTGAACTTTACATTAAAACTTTACCTATTCATATTATTTCATTTATTTATGTCTTTCTTATGGCTATAATTACTATTTTTTTTAAAGAAAACATTCCTTCATGGCAAAATTATTTAATTGTTTATCTTTCCTATGCTGCATTTGTAATTGTTATTATGCAAATTGTTAAATATTTTTCTAACCCTTTATTAGAATTTATTGCTATTATGTATCCATTGTTTTCTGTACCAAATTTTTATGAATTGTTACGTCATTATATTCATGCTATTTTTCCTAATCTTTTTGATTCTTTTATTCACAATTTTGAATTAACTATTTTTGGTGTTCATCCAACTGTTTATTTACAAAAATTTATTTCACCTTTACTTACAGAAATCATGGCTTTTGGTTATTTTTCTTATTATCTAATTTTTCTTTTCCCTCCTTTTATTATTTATTTTTTTAAAAGAAAAGGAGCTCCCCCTCTTATTTTTGGCATGAGTTTAGTTTATTATTTTTGTTTTATTCTTTTTGTTTTAATCCCTGTAGCAGGCCCAAGGTTTACTTTAGCAGATAAATATACAGTGCCAATTATAGGCTATTTTTTACCTAAAATTCAAGCAAAAATGATGGCTAAATTTGCTTTAAAAGGGGCAGCCTTCCCATCTTCTCATGTAGCAATGGTCATGGCTTCATCATTTATAGTTAAAAAATACATGCCATGGCTTTTTAAAATACTTTTCCCCTTAGCTATCATGGTTGCTTTAGGGGCAGTATATGGAAGGTATCATTATGTAACAGATGCAGTCGCTGGAGTTATTGTAGGTATAACAAGTGTTATGATTACATATAAGGTGTATAAAAAGAGGATATGAAAGTCATTATAATTATTTATCATGTTGAATATGATGAAGAATTAATGGCTATTTTAGAAAAGACAGGTATAAAGAATTATTCCAAATTGGAGCGAGTTTTGGGTAAAGGAAAGAATTCTGAGCCTAGATTGGATACAGCAGTTTGGCCTGGATTTAATAATGCTTTGATTATTGGTGTTAATGAAGAAGAAAAAGAGACATTGCTTAAAGAACTAAAGAAATATTCTGATAAACGTCAAGGAAAGGGAATTTGCGTTTTTATTATGCCTTTAGAAAAAATCATTTAATTTTGTATTCTCTTCTCATAATTCTTTCTTCATCTCTTCTTTTTATCTCTTCTCTCTTGTCAATTTTCCTTTTACCTCTTGCCAATCCTAATTCTACTTTAGCCTTTCCATCTCTGAAATAAATGCGAAGAGGGATTAAAGTTAAACCTCTTTCTTTAAGTTTTCCAATCAATCGTTTAATTTCTTTTTTATGCAAAAGTAATTTGCGAGGACGTAATGGCTCATGTTGAGTATGAGTAGCAAAAGGATAAGGAGCAATATGGCAGTTAATAAGATATGCTTCATTATTTTTTATTTCAGCATAACTATCACCAAGACTTACTCTTCCAAGTCTAAGTGATTTTACTTCTGTACCTTTTAAAACCATACCTGCCTCAAATGTCTCTTCAATTTGATAATTATAATAAGCACGTTTATTAGTACAAATAATCTTTTTATGTTTTTCCTTCATAAACCAAACTTATTCTTTCTGTAAGAATATCTTCTAGTGTTTCTTTAAACCAATTTTGTACTATATTTAAATAACACTGTTTTATTTCTTTCACACTTCCCATATTAATCAATTCTTTTACAAGCTCTCTTACTTCCTGGAAGGAAATAGAACGGATGGTCTTTTTTATTAAAGCAATATTTTGAGCATTTAAACTTATTTCATTTATTCCCATCCCAACAAGAATAGGTGTATATATAGGATCTCCTGCCACCTCCCCACATACACTAACAGGAAGACGTAATTTTCGAGCAGTTTCTACAATAGTATAAATCATTCTTAGTACTGCTGGATGCAAAGGTTCATAAAGATAAGCTACTTGCTCATTACCACGGTCTATAGCCAAAGTATATTGAATGAGGTCATTTGTACCAATACTTAAAAAATCCACTTCCTTTGCCAAAAATTCAATAAGTGTAACAGCTGAAGGTACTTCTACCATAATTCCTAGAGGAATATGAGAAGCAACAGGATAACCAGATACTTTTAATTCAGCTTTTAACTTTTCTAAAAATTCTTTTGTTTCTTTAATTTCCTCAAGTCCTGAAATTAATGGTAATAATATACGTATTTGTCCATGTGCACTTGCTCGCAAAAGGGCACGTAATTGTGTACGAAATATATCTTTTTGTTTTAGACAAAATCGGATAGCCCTTAGTCCCAATGCTGGATTTAATGCAGGAGTAAATTCTAAGGCTGAACTAAGCTTATCACCACCAAGGTCTAAAGTACGAAATGTTACAGGATATGGAGCCATTGCCTTTACAACTTTGGCGTAATATTCATAAAGTGTCTCTTCATCAGGCAATTCTTTTTGTTGAAGATAAAAAAATTCTGTACGAAAAAGACCAATACCTTCTGCACCAGCATTAAGTATTGAAGGAATTTCTTCAAAAAGTTCCACATTAGCCATAACTTTAAGAGTATAACCATCTAATGTTTGAGCTGGTAAAAAAGCAAAATGTTCAATTTCTTGACAATATTCTTTATATTTTTTCTGTTTTTCTTGATATTTTTTAAGTGTATCTGATAATGGATTTACAATTACCTCACCACTTAAACCATCTACAATTATCAATTCACCTACTTTTACCTTTTGACTAATTTCTTTGGCACCCAAAACAGCAGGTAATTTTAAAGCTTGAGCAACAATAGCAGTATGTGAAGTCCTCCCACCTGTTTCTGAGACAAATCCTACTACTTCTCCAGATAAAAAGCGTGTCATTTCAGGAGGAGATAGATCATAGGCTACAATGACACTTTGAGCTGGTACTTGTCTACTAATTTCTTGCCGCGATTGCAATTTAGTAAGAATGCGATTAACTACATAATGAACATCTTGTACTCTTTGTTTTAAATAATCATCCTCAATTTCACCAAATATTTTTTCAATTCCTTCTAAAGACTTTGCTAAAGCCCATTCAGCATTAACTTTTTCTTCTTTAATACAATGAATTGTGGTTTTAAATAATAAAGGGTCAGAAAGAATACTGATATATGTTTCAATAATTTGTTTTACTTCTTTAAATGGAGTTTTTTTGAGATTTTTAATAAGTTGTTTAAACTCTTTTTTTACTTCATCTACTGCCTTTTTAAATCTTTCTACTTCTTTTTTTACTTCAGATTCTTTTAATAAAAATTCATAAACAAAGCGAGGTTCTTTTCTTTCAAGCAATACCACTTTACCAATACCAATGCCAGGAGAAGCTCCAATTCCCTTAAATCTTTCTTCCATTTATTTTTTCTCCTATTTCTGCTTCAAACAATTTACATATCAACCAAAAGGCTTTATCTTCATCTTCTCCTTTTACTTCAATTTTTATTTTATCATCAAATTGACATGATAATGTTAATAAGTCTAAAATGCTTTTTGCATCTGCCTCTTTTTTCCCTTTAACAATCTTTATTTCTGAATTAACTTCCTTAGCCAAATCAACTAATCGTGCTGCTGGGCGAGCATGAAGCCCTAATTTATTTTTTATTCTAAAATAGCCAACTTTCACAGGAAATTTTTAGCATAAAGGTCTAATTAGGTCAATGAAATTGACTTTTCTTCATTTTTACTCTAATATTTCACTCTAAAAAAGGAGTGATTATGTCTTTTCCTATTCTTCAAAAAAGTCTTTTTTATCAAATGATTCTGCATGCTGGCCCCATGGCCAAATTTGTTCTTATTATTCTTACTTTAATGTCCCTTATATCTTGGGCTATTATTATCAATCGTTTGTTTGTATTTAAGCGAATTAAAAATCAAGGTAAAAAATTTTTAGAAATTTTTTGGAGTACTAATGATTTAAAGATTCTTTTTACAGAATCACGCAATTATGGTGCTTCTCCAATCAGTTTAATTTATCAATCTGCTTTTACAGAATTAAAAAAATGGTCTAGAGAAGGATTTATTGAAAAAAATATGTTTTTAGAAAATTTGACAGAAACTATGCGTAAAACTGCTCAATTTGAATATTTACGTTTACGTCAGGGTTTGACCTTTCTTGCCACTGTTGGCAATACTGCTCCATTTGTAGGGCTCTTTGGTACTGTTTGGGGCATTATGCGTGCCTTTCATGATATTGGTTTAAAAGGTTCAGCTTCATTAGCTGAAGTAGCTCCTGGTATTTCAGAAGCTCTTGTAGCTACTGCCTTTGGTTTAGTTGCAGCTATTCCTGCAGTAATCGGTTATAATTATTTTACTCAGCGTGTTATGGAACAAAAAACTATTATGGAAAACTTTATTACTGATATGCTTAACCGTATAAGGAGAGGGTATATAAGAAGTGAGAAATCTAAATGAAGACCCATTTATGTCAGATATTAATGTTACCCCATTAGTAGATGTAATGTTAGTATTGCTTATTATTTTTATGATCACTGCCCCCATGCTTACTTATGGAGTAAGAGTGGATTTGCCTACTGTTACTACCAAACCAATGAAGATGAGAAAAGAGCCAATTATTATTACTATAGATAAAAAGAAAAATATATTTATTGATCGTTATACTGTATCATTAAAAAAATTAAAAGAAAAAATTTCTTCTATTATTAAATCTCATCCTTATCAAAAAATATTATTACAAGCTGATAAAAATGTGCCATATGGTTATGTTATGGAAATAATGGCTGAAATAAAGGCAGCAGGTGTAGAGCAAGTGGGACTTATTACCCAGCCTAAAAAGAAAAAATGAGTTTTAAGGTTTCATTATTGATTTCTTTTCTGTTTCACGTTTTTCTTTTAACAATCATCTTTTATGCATCTATTGAACGCACACAATATTTCTCTTTTTCACCTGTATATCAAGTAAATATTGTAGAAATTCCTCCAGTAAAAAAAGTTAAAGCAAAAAAAACTTCTTTTAAAAAAGTTTCTAAAAAAATTTCTAAAAGAAATATTACTAAAACAACTTCAAAGGCAATTTCTATAAAAAAGAAAAAAACTGGCAAAAATAATTGGGAGGATTTTTTAGCTCAACGGATTAAAAGTATAGAAAAGAAGGTGAAAAAAAGAAAAATTACAAAAGTTGCTGAAGAGATAAAAGAAGGGATAAGTGGTGAGGTATTAGGGGAATTTATAAGTAACAATTTTAATAATAAATCTTTAAGTTTAGCCTTTCAGGTTTATTATCGTAAAGTTTGGGAAAAAATTAAAAAAAATTGGATATTACCCACTTTTTTATTAAAAGAAGCAAATCAACTTGAAGCTATTGTTGTGTTGAAAATTAATAGGCAAGGGAAAATTATATCAAAATATTTTGAAAAATCTTCTGGTAATATAATATTTGATCGTTCAGTAAAAGAAGCTATTGAAAAATCTGTTCCTTTACCTGCTTTGCCAAAAGATTATACTAAAAATTTTCACGAAATAGGGGTACGGTTTCGGTGGTTAAAAGAAAATACTTAATTAGTCTCTTTTTTCTTTTCTTTTCTAATCTTTGTTTTGCTCGAGTCTATATTGATATTGAAGCGCCTGGACAAGAAAAAATTCCTATAGCTATAAGCTATTTTGTAGGTGAGAGAAAAATAGCTTTAGAAGCAAGAACAATTTTACAAAAAGATTTAGAATATACTGGTTTTTTTGAGATATTAAAACCAGAAACCTTTTTGGAAGAAAAACCTACTTTGGAAGTAGATTTTAAAAAATGGCAATTGATTGGTGCTTATCTTTTAATAAAAGGACAGATAAAAATTTTGGAAAAAGATTTAGAAATTAAACTCTATCTTTATGATGTTTATAAAGGCATGAAACTTCTTGGTAAACGTTATGAAGGTAAAATAAATTTCTTACGTTACATGATACATCGTTTTTCAGATGCTATAATAGAAATACTCACTGGAAAGCCAAGTATTTTTCAAACAAAGATTGCCTTTGTTTATGAAGAAAAAAATACAAAAGAAATTTATATCACAGATTTTGATGGCTATAATTTTTATCCTCTTACTAAATTTAAAAATATTTGTTTAAGTCCTAGATGGCACCCTAAAGGTAATAAGCTTCTTTTTACTAGTTATAAAAAGGGAAGACCTGAGGTTTATCTTTTAGATTTAAAAAAACCAGAGGTAATTAGACTTATCCATTATCCAGGACTTAATATCAGTCCTGCTTGGTCGCCAGATGGCGAATATATTGCTGTTACTTTAACAAAAGCAGGTTATCAAGGAATATATTTAACAGATAATAAAGGAAAGGTTATAAAATGTTTGGTACGTTCTAAAGGTATTAATGTTTCTCCTACTTTTTCTCCAGATGGGAAAAAGATTGCCTTTGTTTCTGATCGAAGTGGTAGTCCTCAAATTTATATTTTAGATATAGTTTCAGGTAAAATTAGACGTTTAACTTTTGAAGGAAATTATAATACTTCACCAGCTTGGTCACCTAAAGGAAATTATATTGCTTATAGTGGAATGAGGGATGGACATTTCCATATATTTGTGATAAAGTCCGATGGCAGTGAGATAAAACAATTGACATATGATGAAGCGAACCATGAAAGCCCCAGTTGGTCACCAGATGGTCATTTTATTGCTTTTAGTCAAAATGGGAAAATTTATATTTTACGTATGGCAGATGGATGTAAGTTTCCTGTTTTACCAAAATTACCAGGCAGACAGACACAGCCCAATTGGTCACCCTACTTAAGATAAGGAGGAAATGATGAAAAAGAAAATTTTGTTAATATTTGGATTAATAATTTTTCTTGGATGTGCTAAAAAACCTTTAGTTACGGTTGCCCCACCTGTGGAGGAAGTGCCCACAGTTGAAGAGAAAGAAAAACCAGCAGAAAAAGTAGAAATGCAAAAGACTCCAATAGAGGAAATGCCTCCTGTAAGTGGTATTACTGAGGAAAAGATTACAGAAGAAAAAATTAGTGCTGAAGAATTGATTAGAAAACAACTTGCAGAGGAAATTAAGAGATTTGAAGCAGAAGATATTCATTTTGATTTTGACAAATATAATATTCGACCTGATGCTGCTAAGATTTTAAAGAAAAAAGCAGAATGGTTGCTTAAAAATCCACAAGTACATATTTTGATTGAAGGGCACTGTGATGAGAGGGGTACAGAGGAGTATAATTTGGCATTAGGAGAAAGAAGGGCAAATAGCGCAAAACGTTTTCTTGTCAATTTAGGTGTTGACCCTGAAAGAATTTCTATTATTAGTTATGGAGAAGAAAGACCTCTTGATCCAAGACATTGTGAAGAAGCTTGGGCTAAAAACAGAAGGTGTCATTTTATAGTCATTAAGTATTAATTATGAAAAAAATAATATTTTGTTTTTTACTTTTATTAGGTTGTGCTACAAGACAAGATTTAATTGGTTTAGAACAACATATTGTTAATCTGCATGAAAGGGTTAGTCGTTTAGAAAAGACCCATGTAAAGGATTTGGAAAAAAGAGTAAAAAAATTGGAGACAACGATTAAAACTCTTAATGCAATTTCTTCTCGTCAAGTAGATTTATTAGTGCAGATTGATAGTTTGCAAACAGCCTTAAATGAATTGAATGGAAAAGTAGAAGAAACTACATATCAGTTAGAAATATTAAAAGAAAACTTAAATAAAGATATTGAAAATTTAAATAATCAAATTAAAGATCTGCAAAAAAGAATTAATGATCAAATTTCCTGTTTAGAAAAAATAGAAAAAAGATTAAAAATAATTGAAAGAGAAAAACAAATAAAAAGAGGAAAGACAGAAAAACAATTATATCAAGAAGGTCTAGCTTATGCTAGAAAAGGAAAACTTAAAGAAGCAATAAAGGTTTTTAATCAATTTCTTAAGCTTTATCCTAAATCAAATTTAGCAGGAAATGCTCAATTTTGGTTAGGAGAATGTTATTATTCTCAAAAAAAGTATGAGGAAGCTATCCTTGCTTATCAAAAAGTTATAAAAAATTATCCAAAGAGTCCTAAATTGCCACCTGCCCTTTTTAAACAGGCAAAGGCATTTCTCAAGTTGGGCGATAAAGAAACAGCGCGTATTTTATTTGAACAGTTGATTAGAAGATACCCAAAAGCAGAAGAAGCAAAATGGGCAAAAAACGAGTTGATAAAATTAGCTAGCCCTGAATTAAGCACTCAATGAAGAAATCGATTAAAATATCCAAATGTTAATTGTGGGAAGTTATCTTTTAATTCTTTTAATAGGTATTTCATTCCCAAACCAGCAGTATAGGGAAAGTCCATTTTGCGGCAATATAAAAAAGGATCAATATTTAAATTTTTTAATTGAATTAAATCAATCTCTGTTTCCTCAATAAGTCTTTTTAACGCATCAATTTCCTCTTTTGTATCAGAAAGTCCAGGGAAAGTAAGATAATTTATCATGACAAAGAGCCCTTTTTCTTTAGCAATTTTAATTGTTTTCTTTACATCTTTAAAATTGTAATTTAAAGGTCGATAATAACGTTGATAAAGAATATCTTGTGCACTATTCAAACTAATGCGAATGCTATCTAGACCAGCATCAGCTAATTTTGCTACTACTTCAGGTAAGCTACCATTAGTATTAAGATTTATAGTACCACGATTTGTTCTTTTACGTAAATCTTTTATAATTTTTTCAATCAATTTTCCTTGTAAAAGAGGTTCACCTTCACATCCTTGTCCAAAACTGATTATAGGTTCTTCTGCCTCAAGGAGATGAGGTAAAACAAATTCAATGACTTCTTCTACTGAAGGGATAAATGAAATTCGATGATGAGAAGGTGGACAACTCCCTTCTTGCCAGGAAAGGCAGCCAAGACAACGAGCATTACAAGTAGGAGAGATAGGTACAGGCAATTCCCAACGTTTATAAAAAGCATTTTTAGCAGCAAAACAATGAAATTCTGTGGCACAGATTTTTAAATGTTTTATAAGACGATTATTTGGAAACTGTTTAATTTTTTCTTTTAATTTTGGTAATAAAGTGCGGTCATCATACTGTGAAGGGTGCCAATGTGGATTATCTTCAACTAATATTCCTGCCACCCAATATTTCCCTTCATACCAGCCTACAGCTGTATAGCCCCAAAGAGGTAGGATATAATCTTTTTGTGAATAATCTACAGCAGGCAAAAGTGTACGTAAATAACCAGGAGACATAAAGGCTGCTACACCATGACAGGGTTTCCATTTAGAAAATGGTAGGTTTTCTATAAGGTAGATATGGCCTCTTTTTTCATCATAACCAAGAGGAGGACATTTTGGCAAAAAAAAGAGTTTACTTCCCTCAGGTAATGGGATGAAATCTTTAGGTTCAGGAATAACAATTTGTTCTCCAGACTTTCCCAAAACTTTTAAATAGGGATGATTATAAATCCGACCTTGATCATCTGCATAGACCAAATATGGTAATTCTTTAAGCATTCCTTTCTACTGGAATTGTTTTTTCTAAAAAAGTAGCTAATGTAATTAGTGTTTTTCTAAAAGACTTTTTTAAAAGAGGATTTATGGGTTTATTGACTTTTAAAAATTTTTTATTTGAAAAAAATACAGATTTATAATGATGATTGCAAGGATTACCAGAACATGTGTGAATTATTAAAGAATTTGGTTCAATAATGATAGAACCAACTGTTTTCCCCATTAAATAAGTTTCTATTGCCCTTTTAAGATTACCTTCCCTTAAATATTTTTTAAGATGCCAATAATGTACACATATAGTACCATCATCAATTAACTCTCTATGTTTATAATTATTTACATGTTCCTTTTCTAACTCATGATCAGCCATTATTTTTTTGATTAATTCTAAACCTATTTTACCTCTATTTTTTCTAAGTAAATTCCACATTCTTCCTAATCGACAATAAGAGCCAGCAATAGAAGGTAATTCATTAGGTGTGGGAGAACCTGTTAATTTTTGAATAAATTGATGATGATTTGCAATGGCAAGGATACCTTCTTTGGCAAATTCAAAGTGAAGATAATTTGATGAATGTTCAATTAAAACTCCATTTCCAAAATTATCTGCCCATATACAATTTAAATTTAAAAGTGCACCAGCTGTTATTCCTGGAAATGAGTATAATTTAGTGCTTTTGTAAATATGGCAAACTTCTTCTATATTCTTGCTCTTTTCCATACATAAAGGGATTATTTCAGCATCCATAATACCTTCTCCACCTCCATCTTTCATTCCTACTGAGGCTGAAACTACAGCTAATCCAAATTCATTTATAATAGGCACAGCAATAAGTCCAGGAATACCAAATGCAAGATAACAATAAGTATTAGGTATGCTAACTAAATAAAATCTAAAAAATTTTTTAATTTTTTCAGATGCTTTTAAAAAATCAATATTCCAAAAAAGATAAGTTTTTCCATCCTTGCTTGCACTTGGAGCACAAAAGCCAGCAGTACATCCTTTTATTAAAGTGAATAAATAAACTACATTAGTATAAAGCTGTTTAATATTTATGCCCAAAATATCTGCTAATCCTTTTAATCTTTGCCATCTTTGTGGATAAATTTCCTTTAAATATAAAAGAAATTTTGAGACATCAAATTTAATATTTAAATGCAAAATATCTTTATAAATTTTTTTAAACAAATTGCCTATTTTAAATCCATAGTTATAATCATCTCTTTTCATTCTATCCAATGTACACATTCTTTTAGATCTATTTTTGTTGCCCTAAATTTATTGATATAAAGAGAATTATCTGGATAACCAAGAGCAATAGTTAAAACTAATTCAAGTGTATCAGGCAAAGATAATGTTTCTTTAATAATATCTTCATATCTTAAAGTAAGTCCAATAGGACATGTGCTTAGTCCAAGACTTTGAGCCATAAGCATAAGATTTTGTACAGCCAAACCAATATCTAAAAGTCGTAAATAAGCTATTTCTTTATGTTTGGCAACAATGATAACTACTGGAGCATTATAAAAGCTTAAACTCCCCTGCCATGTATCAAAATTTGGTGTTTTTTCTGCAAAGGGCTTTATTGCTTCAAAAAGCTGTTTCATTCTATTTTTATATTTTTCTGGCATAGAAGCTTGTGTTCTAGATGGTCTTTTTTCTTTTTTATAAGCAGAAAGCAATGCTTTAACTAAATTTTCTTTTGCTTTTCCTTTAATGACAATGAATTCCCAAGGTTGTATATTGCAAGCTGAAGGTGCTTGAATAGCAGCTTTTAGAATTTCAATAATAAGCTCATTATCAACAGATTTAGATAAAAATCCTCTAATACTTTGACGTTTATAAATAGCTTCTTTTACTTCCATCTATTTTCTCCAAAATTTTTTGCAAAATCATATCAGAAACCATCTAAGGTAGCAATGGGAAGATAAGTTACAAAATGGACATTTTGTGATATTATTTAATATGTTTAAAAACAAAATTTTTTGGGAATTTGCTTTTAAATCTATGAAACGCAGGTTGGGATTTGAAATTCTAGGAAGATTATTTCTTGCTCATCCAATAAGCTCAATTAAAGGGCTTTTAAAATATCAATTATCTAAAAAAATAAAGCCATATTCTTTTTCTCATCCATTAATTATAGGGGCATATTGTCAAAAACCTCTTGATTGTCCAGCAAAAAGATTTAATCATCGCTGTTTGTTTGCTGAGAATTTAATTATTTATCCTGCTTGCAAAAAGTGTGAATTAAAAGAGATGGTAAAGATGGCTATAATGTTTAAATCTCCTTTTTATATTATGACCACTGCTTTAGATGTGCTTTTTGATGTATTTCTGAAAAAAAGATTTTCTTATTTTCTTACAACAATATGCCCTTATGCTAAACAGCTCTTTTTATTTCCAGCCCTTGTCTTTGATATGAAAGGTTATTTTTTCCTTTTAGGAAAAGGGAGCTGTAAAAGTTATGATGAATTTTTATTAGCTGATAAAGGATATAAAAAAACTCAAACCTTTCTCTCTCCTTTAGCTAAAAAAAGATTTATGAAAATTTATAATAAAATTAATTTTGATATAAACAATCCTTTAATTTTTAAAGGAAATTTTTATGAACCTCAGTTTTCTTGACGATTTAATAAGAATGATTTAAAAACCAATTATGATTGGTGTATCAAAGCTATATTGTGGTACAGTTGAACCATCTGACCCTCTACGTTATGGAAGAAAGACAAAACATTTACCTTCCCATCTCTTGCAATTTGCTTTAGATAAAAAGCCTATTGTTGTTTGGAATGTTACTAGACGTTGCAATTTAAAATGTAAGCACTGTTATGCTGTTTCTGAAGATAAGGATTATTCAAATGAATTAACGACAAAAGAAGGAAAACATTTAATAGATGATTTAGCCCAATTTGGCTGTCCTGTATTATTGCTTTCTGGTGGTGAACCTTTGATAAGACAAGATATATTTGAATTGGCTGAATATGCAGCTAAGAAAGGATTAAGGGTAGTCTTTTCTACAAATGGTACACTTATTACAAAAGAAGTAGCAAGACGTTTAAAAGAGATTGGGACATCTTATGTAGGTATAAGTCTTGATGGTGGTGAAAGAGTGCATGATGAATTCCGTGGTATTAAAGGTGCATTTAAAAAGGCAATAGAAGGGGCAAGGAATTGTAAAGAATTGGGACTTAAAGTAGGACTTAGATTTACTATTTTTAAAGGAAACGCAAAAGAGATACCAAAGATCTTTGAGATTGCTGAAAAAGAAGAGATAGATAGAATCTGTTTTTACCATCTAGTTTATACAGGCAGGGGGAGCAGTTTAATTGAACAAGATTTATCTCATGAAGAAACAAGAAAAGTAGTAGACCAAATTATTGACCTTACTTATGACTTATTTAAACGTGGGAAGAAAAAAGAGGTTTTAACTGTAGATAATCATGCTGATGGCCCTTATATCTATTTAAGGATGTTAAGAGAAAAAAATCCTAGGGCAAAAGAAGTATTGGAATTATTAAAAATGAATGAGGGAAATAGCTCTGGGGTAGGGATTGGCTGTGTTAGTTGGGATGGTGAGGTTTATGCAGACCAATTTTGGCGTAATCATAGCTTTGGCAATGTAAGAAAAAGACCTTTTAGTGAAATCTGGATGGATACATCAAATCCATTAATGGCAAAATTAAAAGAGAAGAAAAAGTATGTTAAAGGGCGTTGTAGTAAATGTAAATGGCTTGATGTATGTGCAGGAAACTTTCGGGCAAGGGCAGAGGCATATTATGGAGATATTTGGGCACCTGACCCTGCTTGTTATCTCACAGATGAAGAGATTGGGCTAAAATAATGTATTTCCCAAGGTATCGTCCAAGAAGATTAAGACGAAATGAAAATCTTAGAAGGATGATAAGGGAGACACATCTATCTATTGATGATTTAATCTTCCCCCTTTTTGTCTTGCCTGGCAAAGGTATTAAAGAACCTATCTCTTCTATGCCTGGGAATTATCGTTTTTCCATAGATGAGTTAATAAAAGAAGTAAAAGAGGTTTATGATTTAGGTATTCCAGCCATTATTTTATTTGGTATCCCAGAAAAAAAGGATGAATTTGGTAGTGAGGCATATGCAAAGGATGGGATTATTCAAAGGGCAATTAAGGCAATTAAAGACAAAGTGCCAGATATAATTGTTATTACAGATGTTTGCCTTTGTGAATATACAAGCCATGGTCATTGTGGGATTATTAAAAATGGTGAAGTAGATAATGATGCTACTTTAGAATTATTAGCAAAAACAGCTGTATCACATGCTGAAGCAGGTGCAGATATAGTTGCCCCATCCGATATGATGGATGGAAGGGTAAAGGCAATTAGAGAGGCATTAGATAATACAGGTTTTAAAAATATCCCTATTATGTCATATGCAGTAAAATATGCATCTGCCTTTTATGGGCCATTTAGGGAAGCAGCTGAATCTGCACCAAAATTTGGTGATAGACGTAGTTATCAGATGGATCCACCAAATGCAAGAGAGGCAATAAGGGAGGCAGAATTAGATGTAGCTGAAGGGGCAGATATTATTATGGTTAAACCTGCATTGCCCTATCTTGATATCATCTATCGCATACGTCAGAAAATAAATCGTCCTATCGCTGCCTATAATGTTAGTGGTGAATTTTCTATGTTAAAGGCAGCTATTTTAAATGGCTGGCTTGATGAAAAAAGGGTTATTTTAGAAGCCTTAATAGGTATTAAAAGAGCAGGGGCGGATTTAATTCTAACTTATTTTGCCAAAGATGTAGCTAAATGGTTGATGAGATAAAGGTTCCTTCACTTCGTCTTGTTGCTTGGGAATTAACTAAGGCATGCAATCTTGTTTGTAAACATTGTCGTGCTGAAGCAATTAATAAACCTTTATCTGATGAGCTTACTACACAGGAAGGTAAAGCTATTCTGGATGATATTGTTAGTTTTTCCAAGCCCATTATTATTTTAACTGGTGGTGAACCCTTAATGAGAGAAGATATCTTAGATTTAGCTGCATATGGTACAGAGAGGGGATTGCGTATGGTATTGGCGACAAATGGTACATTATTGGACGATAATTGGGTAAAGGAATTAAAAAAAGTGGGCATAAAACGAGTGAGTGTAAGTATTGATGGTGCTAATGCAGAAAGCCATGATAATTTTAGAGGTGTTTCTGGTGCATTTGACAAAACATTAGGAGGGATTGAGGCATTAAAAAGGGGAGGGCTTGATTTTCAAATAAATACTACAGTGACAAAGACAAATTTAAAGGAAATTTCAGATATTCAAAAATTGGCTATTAAGCTTGGTGCAATTGCCCATCATATTTTTCTCTTTGTACCTATGGGTAGGGGAAAGGATATTAAAGAAGAGGTAATTACACCTAAAGAATATGAAGAAATATTGAGTTGGCTTGCTGAACAAAGGAAAAGGGCAATTATTCAAGTAAAAGCAACCTGTGCACCTCAATATTATCGTATTTTAAGGCAAAAGGCAAAAGAATGGGGTGAAAAGGTTACATTTGAAACTTATGGTCTAGATGCAATGACAAGAGGTTGTTTAGCAGGGATAGGATTTTGCTTTATATCTAGTACAGGCAAGGTTCAAACTTGTGGCTATTTAGATATTGAATGTGGACATATAAGAAAAGAGCCTTTATCTAAAATATGGAAAAATTCTTTAATATTTATTAAATTAAGAGATAAATCTCAATATAAAGGTAAATGTGGACGCTGTGAATATTGGCATGTATGTGGGGGTTGCCGAGCTAGGGCATATGCCTTAACAGGCGATTATTTAAGCGAAGAGCCTATGTGTTTATATCAACCAAAACATTGGGAGTAAACTATGGATACAATTGACCGTAAAATTATGAATGAACTTCAATTTCATTTTCCAATCACTTCTCGTCCTTATGCAGAGATAGGGGAAAGGCTTGGTATTAGTGAAAAGGAAGTAATTGAGAGGATAAAAAGATTGAAAAGGGACGGTTATATTCGCCGTATTGGAGCAAATTTTAATTCAGATAAACTTGGTTTTGTTAGCACTCTTTGCGCAGCTAAAGTCCCAAAGGAAAAGATTGCTGAGTTTGTTAAGATAGTAAATCGATATAAAGGTGTTACACATAATTATCAAAGAAGGGATGAATTTAATATCTGGTTCACATTCATTGCTCCAACAATGGAAGAAGTGGAAAAGGCATTAGAGGAAATACGTAAGGAGACAGGGATAGAAGAAATATATAATTTTCCCGCCACAAAGACTTATAAGATAGAAGTAAAATTTAAAGTTTAATGAATCTGTCTGTTGCTAAGATTAGAGAAATAGCTGGTTGTTTTTGGCAGTCTCGTATTCTTTTAACTGCTGTAGAATTAAAGCTTTTTGATGTTTTTGGCGATTTTCTTTCATCAGAAGAAGTGGCAAAAAGACTAAAAATTAATGAAAGAGCTATTGAAATTTTGCTTCATGCACTGGCAGCTATAGGTGTACTTGAGAAAAAAGGAGAAAAATTTGGTTTAACTGAAGCAGCAGCTATTTTCTTACGCACAGATAGTGAAGAATATCCTGGTGGTGGTCTTAGACATATGGCTCATTTGTGGAAAGACTGGTCTAAATTAACTTCTATTATAAAGAGTGGTTGTCCAATAAAAAGAAGAAAAAGGATAAATAGGGATTTTATTTTGGGTATGGAGCATTTAGCAAAAGAAGTAGCAGAAAAGGTAGCTAATTTAATAGATTTAAGTGAAGCTAGGCTTATGTTGGATTTAGGTGCTGGTTCAGGTGCTTATAGTGTAGCTTTTTTAAAAAGGTATCCGAAATTAAAGGCTGTGCTTTTTGATCTTCCTGGACCAATAAATGTTGCTAAAGAGTTGATTAAAAAAAAGAAAATAGAGAAAAAAAGGATAAAATTTATAAAAGGTGATTTTTTAAAAGATGATTTAGGTAATAATTATGATTTTGTATGGATGTCTTCAATTATTCATATTTTTGGTGAAAAAGAGAATAAATTTCTTTTAAAAAAGGTTTATCAATCTTTAAATAATAAAGGAAAGATTGGAATACGTGATTTTTTATTAGATGAATCAGGTCTTAATCCTCCTTGGGCGGCTATTTTTTCCGTTAATATGCTTATTCATACTCAAAAAGGCAGAAGCTATAAAGAAAAAGAAGTAATTTATTGGGTAAAAGAATTGGGCTTTGATAGTATAAAAACAATTCCTTTAGATGAAAGGTCAAAGATTATTTTGGCAATAAAACCTTGACACACTTTATTTTTATGATATAAGCAAGCAAAATTTAAGTGAGGAAAAAAGGTGGCACATCATAAGTCAGCTATTAAACGGATTAGACAGATTGAAAAAAGGCGAATGCGTAATCGTTTTTATAAAACAAGGGTAAAAAATGTTATTAAAAAAGTACATCAAGCAATTGCATCTAAGTCTTTAGAAGAGGCAGAAAAGGCATTACAAGAAGCTGTATCAGTGATTTCTAAAGCATCTTCAAAAGGTGTATTACATTGGCGAAATGCTTCGCGTAAAATTTCTCGCCTTTCTAAAAAAGTTCATCTCTTAAGACAAAATTTACAAAAAGCTGCTTAAATTCCCATAATTAATCCTTCATAAATTCTCTCAGCTAATCGGTCGAGAATGCGCTGTAAGGCAATTTCTCGATTACTTTTTGTTTCTGAAGGATTATTAGTTACTTGATATTCTTCTTGATCAGAGATAGTTTTTTGCCAAAGTATTTTGCCTTCTCTATCTTTTAAAATTGCCTTTACAGTTAAACTTATACGTCCAGTAGCTGTGTATTCTCCTTTTGTATAAGCAATGCCTGTAGCCCTATAACCAGTAAGTTCACCTAAAAGAAATGCTTCTGCTTCTGTTTTTTTAACGATTTGAAGTCCTTTTCCTGTATTAAATTCATATACAAGGGCATTTAAAAAATTGTTTTCTAATCCACGCTTTGGTGTATGATTTTGAAAAAGTTGTATGTAAATTTTTTCTACTCCTAAAGAAACTTCAGAAATTGCTTTTGCTCTTCGAGCTTCAATTAAGCTAAAATGATAACCACAAGCGATGAAGTGAAATGGAATTAAAAAGATAAAAATATATTTTATCATACTACAATATTCACAATCTTTTTAGGTACCCAAATAATTTGCTTTATTTCTTTTCCTGACAAAAGTTGTTTTATCCTTTCATGGTTTAATGCTTGTTCTTTAACTTCCGTCTCAGATATATTAGCAGGAACTTCTATTCTTGCTCTTACTTTACCATTAATCTCAATAACTATTAATATAGTTTCTTCTTTAATAGCCTCTTCATCCCACTTAGGCCAAGGTTCTTCTATTAACCAATTTTTATGTCCTAACTCTCGCCATAATTCTTCAGTAATATGTGGGACAAAAGGTGAGAGAAGAATAATAAATTTTTCTATAGCTTCTTTTAATACTGCACAACTTATTTTATCTCTTAGCCCTTTTTGCCAAAATTCTGATATTTCATTTAAAAGTTCCATTAATGCACTAATAGCAGTATTGAAGTGAAATCTTTCTATGTCTTCAGTAACCTTTTTAATAGTTTGATGTGTTTTACGGCGTAATTTTTGTTGTTCTTTATTTAATTTATTGTGATCATAATTGCTTTTCTCTTTTATAAAAGGTAAAGCATCATTTACTAAACGCCATAATCGATTTAAAAAGCGATGAGCTCCTTCAACACCCTGAGCACTCCATTCTAAATCCCTTTCTGGCGGAGCAGCAAAAAGGATAAATAATCTAACTGTATCTGCTCCATATTGATCAACTATATATTCAGGATCTACAATATTTTTTTTGGATTTTGACATCTTTTCTAAACGACCAATCTCTACTTCTTTGCCACAGTATTTACAAATCTTTTTCCCATTTTTTTCCTCTACTTCTTCATCTGGTATAAGATAACCATGTTTTTTGCATCGATAAGTTTCCTTGCATACCATTCCTTGAGTAAGAAGATTAATAAATGGTTCATCTATTTCAAGCCATCCTAAGTCCCTAAGTACCTTTGCAAAAAATCTTGCATAAAGTAAATGCAAAACAGCATGTTCAATGCCTCCAATATATTGGTCTACAGGTAACCAATATTTTACCTTTTCTTTATTAAGAGGTGCATTATTTTCATCAGGACAGGCATAACGAGCAAAATACCAAGAAGATTCTACAAATGTGTCCATTGTGTCTGTTTCTCTTCTTGCTTTTGTGCCACAATAGGGACAAATGGTTTCATAAAAAGATGCATGTTCAGAAAGGGGATTACCCTTTCCTTTTACAGTTACATCTAAGGGCAAAATAACAGGTAATTTTTCTTTTGGTACAGGGACAATACCACATTTTGGGCAATAAATAATAGGTATAGGTGCTCCCCAATAACGCTGGCGTGAAATGCCCCAATCCCTCAAACGATAAGTTATGGTTTTTTTACCAAGTTTTCTTTCATCCAAATATTGAGTAATAATTTCTTTTGCCTTTTTGCTATTAAGTCCATTAAATGGGCCAGAATTTATAAGAATACCCTCTTCAGTATAAGCTTCTTTCATTGTTTCTGGATCTAAATTTTCATTTGGTGGTTTGATAACTAAAATAATAGGTAAGCCATATTTTTTTGCAAATTCAAAATCACGCTGATCATGAGCAGGTACACCCATAACAGCCCCTGTACCATATTCCATTAAAACAAAATTAGCTACATAAATAGGAATCTTTCTATCTAATAAAGGATGCTTACAGTATGCGCCAGTAAATACTCCTTCTTTTTCTGCTGTTTCTGCCATCCTTTCAACATGGCTCATTTTCTTTATTTTCTCTATAAATTCCATTACTATTTTTTCCTGTGAAGTATTTTTCACTAGTTTTAAAACTAAAGGATGTTCAGGTGCTAAAGACATAAATGTAACGCCATAAAGAGTGTCAGGACGGGTAGTGAAAACAGTGATATAATCATCTATTCCTTCTAATGGAAATTTTATTTCTGTTCCCTCACTTTTTCCAATCCAATTACGTTGCATTACAAGCACTTTTTCTGGCCAACCTTTTAACTTATCGCAATATGAAAGTAATTCTTCAGCATAAGCTGTAATTTTAAAAAACCATTGTTCTAATTCTCTTGTTTCTACTTCAGCCCCACAACGCCAACATCTCCCTTCTTCTACTTGCTCATTTGCCAAAACAGTTTGACAACTAGGGCACCAATTTACTGGAGCCTTCTTTCTATAAACAAGACCTCTTTTAAACATCTCTAAGAAAAATAATTGTTCCCATCGGTAATATTCAGGGTCACAAGTAGCAAATTCTCTATTCCAATCATAGCTAAATCCTAAACGTTTTAATTGACGTCGCATATAATTAATATTGTCATATGTCCATTTGGCTGGATGAATGTTATGTTCAATAGCGGCATTTTCAGCAGGTAAACCAAAGGCATCCCAACCCATAGGGTGAAGGACATTAAATCCTTGCATTTTTTTATATCTAGCCAAAACATCACCAATGCAATAATTGCGCACATGACCCATATGTATACGACCAGAAGGGTAAGGAAACATTTCTAAAATATAATATTTTGGCTTTTTATTATCTTCAGTTACTCTATAGATTTGTGCTTTTTCCCACTCATTTTGCCATTTTTTCTCTATTTCATGTGGTGAATAGGTTTCTTTCATTTCTTTCCCCTTTAAGAATTTTGTTTTTCAAATTCTTTATGAAAAACAGCGTCTAAAATTCCATTGACAAAGGTACTGGAAGTTTCACTGCCATACATCTTAGCTAATTCAATGGCTTCATTAATACTGACTTTTGGAGGCACATCTGGAATATGAAACATTTCATAAATAGCTAATCTTAAAATGTTTCTTTCTATTAAAGAAATACGTTCTAATCGCCAATGTAAGGCATATTTTTCTATCAATAAATCTATATAAGTTTGATACTCTGTAACTCCTTGCACCAATTGCCAGGCATAATCTAAAGCTTCTGTTGGTGGTTGATAATGTTTGCAAAAATCTTTCCATACTATTTCTAATGGTTCTCTACTAACATCCTTTTGATAAAGTACTTGAAGGGCAATCTCACGCGCTTTCTGTCTTGTTGCTATTATCGATGGTAGTATTTCCATTCTAAAATTTTTTTAAAACATTTATCATTTCAATAGCAGCTATAGCAGCTTGCCAACCTTTATTTCCTGCCTTTGAACCAGCTCTTTCAATAGCCTGTTCAATTGTATCTGCAGTAATAATACCAAATCCAATAGGTATTCCTGTCTCAAGTTGTACCTGCGCAATCCCTTTCGCTACTTCTGTAGCTACATAATCAAAGTGTGGAGTAGCACCTCTAATAACTACTCCTAACGCAACAATAGCATCATATTTTTTTGAATTAGCCATGACCTTTGTCATTAATGGGATCTCAAATGCCCCAGGTACTCGTACAATTTCTATGTCTTCTTCTTTTGCCCCATGGCGAATTAAGGCATCTAGAGCACCTTCTAAAAGTCGCTGTGTCATAAATTCATTAAATCGACTAACTACAATACCAAATCTTAAGCCACTTGCTAATAAATCTCCTTCCCATATCTTAGGCATGGACTACTCCTTATTTTTTCTTTCTTCAGACTCATCTAAAATTGTAAGTAAATGTCCCATTTTCCTTTTTTTTGTTAAAAGATAGAAAAAATTTTCTTTACATGGTGGAATCTCTATAGGTATTCGTTCTACAATTTCTAATCCATAACCTTGTAAGCCTACAATTTTTTTAGGGTTATTAGTCATAAGTCGCATTTTCTTTACACCTAAATCCCTTAAAATTTGAGCTCCAATACCATAATTTCTCAAATCTGGTTTAAATCCAAGGGCAATATTTGCCTCTACTGTGTCATAACCCTTATCTTGGAGAGCATATGCCTTAAGTTTATTTACAAAACCAATTCCTCTACCTTCTTGTCGCATATAAACCAAAACGCCTTTTCCTTCTTTTTCAATCATTTTAAGAGCTGTATGCAATTGAGGGCCGCAATCACAACGTAAAGAACCAAAAACATCACCAGTTAAACATTGAGAATGTACTCGTACAAGAACTGGTTTATCTTGATATATTTCACCTTTTACTAAAGCCAAATGATGATTAGGATCTACATCACTTTCATAAACAATTGCCTTAAACTCTCCAGCAATAGATGTTGGCAAGAATGTTTCAACTACTCTACGCACAAGACATTCATTTTTTAATCGATATGAAATCAAATCAGCAATAGTTACAATTTTAAGTCCATGCTTTTGAGCAAATTTTTCTAAATCTGGCAAACGGGCCATAGTTCCATCATCATTCATTATTTCACAGATTACAGCTGCTGGCTTTAATCCTGCTAGACGTGCTAAGTCTACAGATCCTTCAGTATGTCCAGCACGCACTAAAACACCACCAGGACGAGCACGTAAAGGAAATACATGTCCAGGTATGACTAAATCTTCTGGCTTAGCATCATCAGCAATAGCTGTTAAAATTGTTACTGCACGATCATGAGCAGAAATACCAGTAGTTACTCCTTTTCTTGCTTCAATAGAAACAGTAAAAGCAGTCCCATGAGGTGGACTAGGATGTGTATCACTAGACATTAAAGGTAATTTTAATTGTTCAACCTTTTCTGCTGTAAGAGCAAGGCAGATTAAACCACGTCCATATTTTGCCATAAAATTGATGATTTCTGGTGTTACTTTTTCAGCCGCAACACATAAATCACCTTCATTTTCTCTATCTTCATCATCAACAAGAATAATCATTTTACCTTGACGAATATCTTCAATAGCTTCTTCAATTGTAGCAATAGGCATCATTTACCTCCTTTTAAGAATAATACATAATAATTTGCTTCATTTAGAAATGCAAGAGTATCCCAAAATCCGCAATTGATTTTTGTTAAAGAAGATATTTCTTTTCTGCTAAAATAGCCGTTGCTCTAAATCAAGCGTTTTAGATGAAAGCAATTTTTCAAAATTCGATAAACTTTTTTATGATTTATGGATTGCTCCCCGTTTTTTGGACATCCCATATTTTTATTCATTAAGCTATTTTTCTTTTGATTTCTTGCATCTCATACTCTAACCGAGTAACACGTTCTTCAAGCCTTACATGCTCATCCCTTCTTACTATAACCTCATAGAGTCTATCTAGTCTTTTATTGGTTTCATCAATCCTTTTATTTGTCTCATCAATCCTTTTATTCAACTCTTCTCTTATTGAATCAATCCTTGCATTTAATTCCTCTCTTACCGAATCAATCCTTTTATTTGTCTCATCAATTCTTTTATTTATCTCATCAATCCGTCTACTCTGATCTGCTAAGTGAATATTTACATCATCAAGCCTTTTATTTACATCATCAAGCCGCTTATTAATAAAGGCAAGATAATTTTTTATCTCCTTATTTTCCTCCTTAATCTTCCCCAATTCAGGCAAAATCAATTCCTTAAATGTATTAGTGATAATCTCTTTTAACTCCATTTTTTTCTCCAAATTTCTCTTTCTAAAATATACTTAAAAGAAAGAAAAAAATCAACTGAAGTAGTCTAACTGAAACTGGATTGCTCCCCGTTTTTTGGACATGTAAAATGTTAGGGGTTATTATAACGACCCCCTAACAGTGTCCAAAATTTGGGGCATCCTATCAAAATCGCCTCTTGTATAACAAACAAGGATTTAGGTATTACTTGACTATAAAAAAAGAGTAAGATAGTTTTTAAAAGATGGCTATAATTTGTCCTAAATGTGGGAGACAATATGATGTAGTATTATTTGATTTTCAATCATATATACTGTGTGATTGTGGGTATAAAATTACAAAGAAAGATTTACATCGGCGTTTTTTATTAACATCTGCAGTTTATGTTATTATTCCAGCTCGCTATCAAAGTACACGTTTTCCAGGAAAAGTTTTAGTTAAATGGCAGAAAAAACCATTAATTCAACATGTTTATGAATGTGCTAATAAATCCCCTTTACCTAAAGCAGTTTTTATTGCTACAGATGATAAGCGTATTGCTAATTGTGTGAAAACATTTAAAGGCAATGTGATTATGACTTCATCTAAACATCCATCTGGTACTGATCGTCTAGCTGAAGCAGCCCAATTGTTAAAACTTTCTCCAACAGATATTATAGTTAATGTTCAAGGAGATATGCCTTATTTTCCTCCTCAAATAATTGAGGAAGTAGCCAATCCTCTATTAAATAATCCCTTTTTAACTATGGCTACTCTTGTCTGTAAGATTACTAATACTAAGGAAATTTATGACCCAAATTGTGTTAAAGTAGTATTTTCTCAGAATGGTAGGGCTATTTATTTTTCTCGCTCTCCTATTCCTTATTATCGAGATGAGACAAAAACAATTTATTATAAGCATATAGGAATTTATGCTTATCGTAAAGCTTTTTTAGATAAATATATCAAACTCTCACAAACACCTTTAGAAAAAGCAGAATGTCTTGAGCAACTTCGTGTATTAGAACATGGTTATACTATTTATATAAATATTACTGAACATGAAGTTATAGATATAAACACTCCGGAAGATTTAAAAAAATTAGAAAAAATTAATTTTTAACTTTAAATATTGCTATTGTTTCTTTTAATTCTGTGGAAGCAGAACGAGCAGCATCAATGTCACCTTTTTCTAAAGCAATATTAAGTTTTTCACAATTAAGTTTTAACAATTTTACTTTTTCATTCAAATTTTTAATCATTTCATTTATAACAGAAACCAAATCTTGAAGTTCATCATTTTTCCTTATACGTAAATTTAAAGTTAAATCTCCTTCTCCTACTTTTTTAAGTTCTTTTTCTATTCGATAAAGAGGGCCAGCAATTGGTTGAGGGAAAAAGAGGGCAACTAAAAAACCTACAAGAGAGCCAACTAAGATACCACCAATAATAACAGGTAATAACAATTCTTGAAAACTTTTTATCCGAATATGAGCCTGATAATAAGTTTCTCCTAACTCTTGACGGCTAATAATATAAAAAATCAAAAGAGATGAGATAACACTAATTAGTACAATAATGAAAACTTTAAATAATAACCTTAATTGGAATTCTCTTTTAATAGAAAAATTAAGGCGTTTCCTTCTTTGCATAATCCCTCCTCAATAATTCTTATGACAACTTACACATAATTCACTACGATGAGATTTACGTAAGAGATATTCAAGTTTGGCACCATGTGGGTTATGACAAGTAGCACAAGTAATACAACCATTAGCTAAAGGAAGGTGAGAAGACTTTTTCATTTCTGCTGGTAATGGAAGATCCACAGGATGAGTAAGACCTAATTTTTCTGAAGAGTGACAACGATAACAGGCATTTAGTCCTGCTTCCTTTTTGCTTGCCAAGACAATATGGGCAACTTTTTCTGTTTTGTCTTTTGGTCTTAATTCTACTTCACCAGTTGTTAAAACATTGGTTTCCCAACTAATGAGTATTTTTCTTTGAGGAGTTCGATAATATTTTATTCTTTTTATCTCTAAAGGAACTGATGGATTTTCCATTTCCTGCGTTTTCTTAGAGAGTATCATAGGAATAACTTTAAATTTCATTTCTGGGCTACTTGTTATATTACCACAAGCATCTGCTGAGTGTACTTGAAATGAATAAGAAGCACCACCTTCCAATCCAGCAATAATTACTTCATGTTTATAAACTAAATCTTCATTTTCAAGTTTATTTTCATGCAATTTCTTTTCCCCCCAAGTAACAATAGAAGTAGCAGGTTCATTTGTTTCCCAATATATTGTAGCTGTCCAAAATATACCTCGTTCAATTCTTACAACTTGTACAGATTTTATTATAGGAGGTTGTCTGTCTTTTTTTAAAGGTAGATTTTTAATATCTATCTCAATTTTTTTCTGAGCAAATTGTCCTCTTTTATCCTTTACTTTAATCCAGCCTTCATAAGAACTTTTAGAAGATAATTCAAGTAAGACAAAGTGTTTTTTACTTAAGGGTGTATATTTGCTTATGACTTTTGTCTCTCTCTGAATTTCTGAACCATGACAAATACAGCACTTTCCTTCTAAAATAGGAGGGTGTGGATATGGCTCTGATTTTATTTGGTCTTTATGACAATTAAGACAATTTTCAGAAAAACAAACAGTAGCAGAGAAGATACTTAAAATAATAATTATTAAAATCATCTGTCTCATACAACTTTTATTTTAGTATATTATCGGAAATTTTTTATCTCTGTTCGGCTGAATTAAAGAAGTTTTTCAATAGATTTTTTAATCCTTTCTATAGCCTTTTCAAGGAGTTCTAAAGATGTAGCAAAAGAAATCCTAATGTATCCTTCTTTACCAAAAGCTATACCTGGCACAACTCCTACATGTGCTTTTTCAAGAAGATATTCAGCAAGTTTTACAGAATCAGATATATCTTTATTAAGATAAGCACTTATATTGGGAAATGCATAAAAAGCACCTTTTGGCTCAAAACAACTTATTTTTGACATTTCTTTTAAAAGAGAGAGAAGTCTTTTTTTTCTTTCCTTAAAGGCATTTAACCAATCTTTAAGAAAATCCTGTGGGCCATTAAGTGCTGCTAAAGCTGCTTTTTGAGCAATAGAAGTTGGATTTGATGTGCTTTGACCTTGTAAACGAGTAGCAGCACGGATAATTTCCTTATTACCTACAAGAAATCCTATGCGCCAACCAGTCATAGAATAAGTTTTTGAGACAGCATTTATAATAAATGTTTTTTCTTTTAATTCATCAATATTAGCTATAGAAAACCATTTAAGATTGTCCTCTAATAGAATTTTATGATATACATCATCAGAAACAATCCATATATCTTTACCTATCAATACTTCAGCTAATGCCTCTAATTCTTTTTTTGTATAAACACTTCCAGTTGGATTTGAAGGACTATTAATTATAATAGCCTTTGTCCAAGGAGTAAGATAAGATTTTAAGATTTCAGGTGTTAATTTAAATCCTTTTTTTTCTTCTGTTTCTACAATTACTGGTTTCCCACCAGCAAGAAGTATCATAGGTGGATATGAAACCCAATAAGGAGCTGGTACGATTACTTCATCACCTGGATTTAAAATAACTTGAAAAAGATTATAAAGGGCATGTTTACCACCACAGGAAATAAGTACTTCTTCTGGAGAATAATTCAGTCCATATTCTTTTGCTATATAATTTACAACAGCTTCTTTTAACTCTGGTATACCACCAACAGCAGTATATTTAGTAAAACCATCTTTAATTGCTTTTATAGCAGCTTCTTTGATATGCTCAGGTGTATCAAAATCAGGTTCTCCAGCAGCAAGAGAGATGACATCTATACCAGCTGCTTGCATAGCCTTTGCTTTTGCATTTATTGTAAGAGTGGGAGAGGGTGGAATGTTTTTAATTCGATTTGAAACCATTTTTATACCTCCTCACTTGACACATGTTTTCAGAAAAGGCATCATAACGAAAAGCATACTTTTTAGCAAGGGTTTAATTAAAATTAAATTATGGAAGGTAAAATTGTTGAATATATAGATGCTAGGAAGGTGATAGCTGCTATTTGTTTAGAAGAAAAAAAAGAAAAAGTACGTCTTTTAACAGCCCAAAATCGTGAAACAGTACTTAATAAAAACCGTATTTGTCATATTTCAAAAGAAAAAATATCATTAAAACAATCTCGAGAAATATTGCTTTCTATCTTAAAAGAAGAAATTGAAAAACGTAATGCTTTAAAAAATACTATTGATGTTTTAGGTCTTTGGGAATTATTAGCTCCTGAGGGAGGTGTATATTCTATTAAAACATTAGCTGAATTTTACTTTCCAAATACCCCATCTTCTACTCAAGAGGCTGCTCTTTTTAGAGCTCTTTTTGAAGAAAAATTAAGATTTAAATTTAAAGGAGATGGTTTTGAGGTTCAATCTCCAGAAAAAGTAAAAGAAATTTTAAAACAAAAGGCAAGGGAAGAAGAAAGGAAAAAGAAGATAGAGGAGGCAGCAAACTGGTTTAAAGCCATTTGGACAGGTCAAATGATTAAACCTCCTGCTAATTCTAAAGAATATATTCAACTTTTAAAAGAGTGGTGTTTCTGGAAAGAAGATGCAAAAGATGCAAAGATTATTAAAGAAATTTTAGAAAAAGCTGGACTTAATACTGAAGATCATCCTTTTTTACTTTTAGTAAAATTGGGTGTATTTTCTAAACATGAAAATATTCTTCTTCATCGTCTTCGCATTCCTATTGTATTTTCTGAAAAGGTAAAAACTGCTATACAAATTCTTATTCAACAAAAACCATCTTATTTTCATAATCGAGAGGATTTACGTGATCTTTATACCTTTACTATTGATGGCCCTGAAACAAAGGACTTTGATGATGCACTTACTCTTTATCGTGATGGTGAAAAGTTTATAATAGGTGTACACATTACTGATTTAACTCCATTTATTAAACCAGGAGACATATTAGATGAAGAAGCAAAAGAAAGAGGAACAAGTATTTATCTTCCTGAAAAAAGAATTCCTATGTTACCTGAGCCAATTTCTGACCATCTTGCTAGCCTTAAAGTAAATGAGACAAGACCTGCATTAAGTTTTTTGATTGCCTTAAATGAGAATGCTAAAATTCTAAATTATAGAATTTTACCAAGTATTATTTGTGTTGATCGTCATTTTACTTATGATGAAGTTAATTGCCTTCTTACACAAGATGAAACCTTTAACATTCTTTATCAATTGGCTTTAAAATTTAGAAAAAAACGCCTTGAACAAGGTGGAATGATTATTGCTTTACCTGAGTTAGTATTTTCCTTTATTTCAGATAATGTAGCAGAGATAAGACAACGTGATCCAGAACAACCTGCACGTATTCTTGTGGCAGAATTTATGATTATGGCTAATTATTTAATGGCAAAATTTTTGGAAGAAAAATCTATTCCAGCTCTTTATCGTTTACAACCTCCTCCTAAAGAACGAATTATGAATGGTATTTCAAGGGACATTTTTACTTTATATCTTCAACGCAAATTACTTAATCGTTCCCAATTAGATACAAAACCTGCATTTCATTACATTTTAGGATTAGAAAAATATACAAGTGTAACATCACCTTTAAGACGTTATCTTGACCTTTTAATACAAAGACAAGTTATGTGTTTTTTACAAAAGGGAGAACCTTTTTATAGTGAAAAAGAACTTTCTTTTTTAATCCCTCATCTTGAAGAAATAAGCCGACGCACACATATGCTTTCTACACAAAGGATAAAGTACTGGATTTTAACTTATTTAAAACAACGGATAAAAGAAGTAACAGAAGGTTATATATTAGAGAAGACATCAAAGGGCTATAAAGTATTATTACCTGATTATCTTTTAGAAGCAGATTTATTACTAAATAAAGGAGAACTTCAACAAGGAGATAAAGTAAAAATAAGGATTGAAACAGTTAATCCAGTTAAAGATTTATTAAGAGTAGTATTGGGATGAGTTTAGATGAATTAATAAATAAAATAAAAAATTGTTCTCGGTTTTCGGAAGTAGGAATGATTGCATGTCATTTAGGTATAGTAAGAGGATATTCTCGGAATGGTGAGCCAGTGAAAAGGATAAAAATTCAAGTAAATCAAAAAATAGTAAAAGAAATTATAAGTGAAATAAAGAATTTACCAGGAATTTTAGAAGTATTAGTAGAGGTTAAAGAGGGGATTTTTACAGTTGGAGAGCCTATTATGGCAGTGGCTGTAGCTGGAGATTTTAGAGAACATGTCTTTCCAGCTTTGGAAAAGTTGATAAATTCTATAAAGACTAAAGCAGTTAAGAAACAGGAAGAAATAAAAGGAGGGAAAGATGGCCAGTGAAGTAAAAAATATCCGTAATATTGGTTTTATTGCTGCTAGTGGGGCAGGTAAAACTTCGCTGGCTGAAGCTATGCTTTTTATGGCTAAGGCTACTGAACGTTTGGGTAGTGTGGATAAAGGGACAAGTGTATTGGATCATGAGCCAGAAGAAATAAAAAGGCATATAACAATAAGTGCTGCTTTTCATCATTATGAATGGGATGGTTGTTGGGTAAATCTTATTGATACTCCAGGTGATGGCAATTTTATTTCTGAAGCCTTAATTGCCTTACAAGGAGCAGATGGTGTTATTTTAGTAGTAGATGCAATAGAGGGAGTAAAATTTCAAACAGAAAGACTTTTTAATTATGTTAAAGATAATGAATTACCTTGTATTATTTTTATATCTAAAATAGATAAAGAACACGCATCATTTGAAAAAACACTTGAGGATATATCTGTTTCTCTTGATATCAAACCAATGCCTGTTTGTTTGCCTATTGGTGAAGGGGAGAATTTTGAAGGAATTATTAATCTTTTGACTATGCAAGCTTGGTTTTATAAAAAAGATGGCTCAGGCAAATTTTCTTGTAAGGAAATTCCTTCAGAATTAGAAGATAAGGCAAATGAATTTAGAGAAAAGATGATTGAATTTTTAGCTGAAACAGATGATGTTTTGTTGGAAAAATATTTAGAGGGAGAAGAGATAAAAGATGAAGAATGGCAAAAGGCTTTACGTGAAGGAACAATAAAACGAATGTTTGCACCAGTAGTATGTGGTTCAGCTATTCTCAATATAGGTACTCAGCTTTTATTAAATCTTGTCAATCAATGCCTTCCTTCTCCTTTAGAAAGGGGAGCAATAAAAGGTTATCATCCAAATACAAAAGAAGAGATTAAAAGAAAGCCTGATCCTTCTGAGCCATTTTCAGCTTTAGTGATAAAAACCATTTATGATCCCTTTGCTGGACGTATTAATGTATTTAGGGTTTTTTCTGGAACATTAAAAACAGAAAGTACTGTTTTAAATGCAACTAAAGGTTATAAAGAGAAAATAGGTCAATTGTTTGTCTTAGCAGGAAAAACACAAAGGCTTCTTCAAGAAGTAAAAGCAGGAGATATTGCTGCTGTAGCCAAATTGAAAGAGACCTTGACTGGTGATACTTTAAGTGATGAAAAATCTCCTATTGTTATCAGAGCAGTTGAGCCAATTAAACCAGTAATCTCTTTTGCTATAGAGCCTAAAGGAAAGGCAGATGAAGAAAAAATATTTTCTTCCCTTGTACGCTTAGCTGAAGAGGATCCAGCCTTACGTTTGGAAAGAGATCCACAGACAAAAGAACTTCTTATATCTGGTACAGGTCAACAACATATTGAGAATACTATTGAAAAACTAAAACGCAAATTTGGAGTAGAAGTGCTATTGAGGAGTCCAAAAATTCCTTACAAAGAAACAATTAAAGGAAAGGCTAGAGCACAAGGGAAATATAAAAAGCAAACAGGTGGTCGTGGACAATATGGTGATGCTTGGATTGAGATTGAGCCATTACCAAGAGGAACTGGTTTTGAATTTATAGATAAAATTGTTGGTGGAGTGATTCCTAAAAATTATATTCCTGCTGTAGAAAAAGGAATAAAAGGGGCTATGGCAGAAGGTATTTTAGCTGGGTTTCCAGTAGTAGATGTGCGAGTTTATTTAGTGGATGGAAGCTATCATCCAGTAGATTCTTCAGATCTTGCTTTTCAAATTGCTGGTTCGCTTGCTTTTAAAAAGGCATTTATGGAAGCAAAGCCTATTTTATTAGAACCTATTATGAAATTAACTATTACTGTTCCTGATGAGTTTATGGGTGATGTAATTGGAGATCTCAATGGAAGACGTGGTAAAGTGCTTGGTATGGAGGCTAAATCAAAATATCAGGTTATTACAGCTCTAGTGCCAATGGCTGAAGTACTTACTTATGCCTCTGATTTGACCTCCATTACAGGAGGTAGAGGTTCTTTCACTATTGAATTTTCCCATTATGAGGAAGTACCGGCAGCTCTAGCAGAAAAGATTATTCAGCAAGCAAAGGCAGAAAAGGAAGAAAGCTAATAATTATTTTCTCAAATATCTGATCTTAAAATGCAATCACGAGCAAGGTGGGCAACAAAAATTGGGATGATTCTTGCTACAGCAGGTGCTGCTGTTGGACTTGGTAATCTTTTGCGTTTCCCAGTACAAGCTAGTCAACATGGTGGTGGCGCTTTTATGATTCCTTATTTTTTCTTCCTATTCATCATGGGCATTCCCATGATGTGGGTGGAATGGACAATTGGACGTATGGGGGGTAAATATGGACATGGAACAGCACCAGGGATTTTTAATCTTCTTTGGTCACACCCTCTTTCACGTTATCTTGGCGTCTTAGGATTAGTCACACCTTTAATCTTATGTATGTACTATCTTTATGTCTGCTCTTGGACTTTGGCTTTTTCTTTCTTTTCATTAGGTAAACTTTATTATGGACTTAATGATTTAGAAAGTATGAAAGATTTTTTACAAAGCTTTCAAGGTGTGAAAAAGGGTTATTTTCAATCTATTTTACCTGCTTATTTATTTTTTTTAGTAGCATTTTTTGCCAATTTTTTTATTATGTATCATGGTTTAGCTAAAGGTATAGAGCGTCTTTGCAAATTGGCTATGCCTACTTTATTTTTAGTTGCTATCTTACTTATTATACGCTCTCTTACTTTAGGTACACCAGACCCCAATCATCCTGAAAGAAGTGCATTAAATGGACTTGGTTTTCTTTGGAATCCAAATTTTTCTGAATTAAAAAATGCTGATACTTGGTTAGCAGCTGCTGGTCAGATATTTTTTACTTTAAGCCTTGGTTTAGGAACTATTCATTGTTATGCTAGTTATTTAAGAGAAAAAGACGATATTGTCCTTTCAGGATTGACAGTAACTTCATTAAATGAAACAGCTGAAGTTATATTAGGTGGTTCTATCGCTATCCCTGCAGCTGTGGCCTTTTTTGGTATTGAGCAGATTGCTCAAGGAGGGGCTTTTGATTTAGGTTTTCTTTCTATGCCTTTAGTGCTTAGTCGTTTACCTTTTGGTGAATTTTGGGGTTTTTTGTGGTTTATTTTGCTTTTTTTTGCTGGTTTAACTTCTTCTGTTTCTATAATTCAACCTTTTGTTTCTTTTCTAATAGATGAACTTAAGCTCCCTTGGAAAAGAGCAGTTATTTTTACTGCTATTGCTGTTTTTATTCCTACACATTTAGTTATCTTTTTTCTAAAATATGGTTTTTTAGATGAACTTGATTTCTGGATTGGGACAGTAGGAATGCCCTTATTTGGTCTTATTGAACTTATACTTTTTGCTTGGATTTATGGTATAGATAAGGGATTTAAAGAAATGCATAGAGGTGCATTACTTACAGTGCCAAAAATTTATTGTTTTATCCTTAAATACATTACTCCTACTTGTCTATTTATTATATTTTGTGTTTGGATTTGGCAAAGTGGTTTGAAGCTTTTTTTATTAAAAGGAATACCAGAAAGAGATATACCTTATAGATTGATGGCAAGAGGGCTTATTCTTATTAGCTTTTTAATTTGTGTATTTTTAGTACATTTTGCATGGAAAGGTAAGAAAAATGAAGCTTAGTGGTTTAATTTTTATGTTAATTGTTTGGCTAGTTATTTTAGGCTTAGATATTTTTTGTTTTTATCGGATCTTAACAAAAGAAAGCGAGGAATAAAATGAAATATATCTTTGGACCAGTGCCATCTCGCCGTTTAGGTTTTTCTTTAGGTTTAGATTTAGTGCCATTTAAGACATGTAGTTATGATTGTATTTATTGTGAATTAGGAAGAACAACTCATTTAAGCATTGAACCAGCTTATTATGTAACAGCTAAAGAGATTTTAAAAGAATTAGAGGATTTTTTTGCAGAAAATCATCCTCATATAGATTTTATTACTATTGGTGGCTCTGGTGAGCCTACTCTTAATAAACATTTAGAAGAAATTATATTAAGTGTAAAGGCTTTAAGTAAAGTTCCAGTAGCTGTACTTACAAATGGCTCTCTTTTTTGGCAAAAAGACATTATTAAAGCTGTCTCTTTGGCTGATGTTGTATTGCCATCTTTAGATACAGTTTCTTATGATACTTGGAAACGTTTAAATAGACCTCATCCAATGCTAAAGCTTGATAAAATTATTGAAGGATTAAAAGATTTTAGACAACAATATGATGGGAAAATTTGGCTTGAAATTTTATTTGTTAAAGGGATTAATGATAATGAATCAGAAATTTTTGCTTTAAAATCCGTTTTAAACGAAATTTTGCCAGATAAGATACATTTAAATACAGTAGTGAGACCTCCTGCTGAAGCGAATGTTTTAGCATTAAATTTTGAAGAAATGAAAAAAATTAAAGAAATGATTGGTGAAAAAGCAGAGATTATTGTAGATTTTAAAGGGGAAATTATAGATACTGGAACAAAGGATATAGAAGAAAGACTTATTGCCATTTTAAAACGTCGCCCTTGCACTCTAAATGACATTATTTATGCTTTAGGTGTAAGAAAAACAACAGTTATCAAATTATTAGAGTTATATCAACGAAAAAAAAGGATTGACAGTTACTTATATCAGGGGCAAAAATATTATTTAATAAGATGATGAGTAAGTTATATCTTGGACTAGATGTAGGTTCTACAAGTGCCTGCACTGTTATTTTAGATGAGAAGATAAACATACTTTATGAAGATTATCGGCGTACTTATGGGCAACCTTTACGTACTGTTGCAAATATTTTAGAAGAAATTATCCAAAAATTTTCTCTAACTGATATTGTTTCTCTTTCTTTTACAGGTTCTGGTGGAAAAACATTTTTATCATTATTAGGTGGTGAGTTTATTAATGAAATTATTGCCCATGGTAAAGCAGTAGCCTTTTATTATCCAGAAGTAAGAACTGTTATTGAAATTGGTGGTGAAGACAGTAAGCTTATCTTCTTAGCACCAGATGAAACAGGAAGACCAAGGATTGTAGATTTTGCTATGAATACACTTTGTGCTGCTGGTACAGGTGCTTTTTTAGATCAACAAGCACATCGTTTAGGATTAAAAATAGAAGAATTTAGTTATTTAGCTCTTAAGGCTAAAACAATTCCTAGAATTGCTGGGCGTTGTGCGGTATTTGCTAAATCAGACATGATTCATCTCCAACAAGAAGGTACTCCTTTGCCAGAAATTGTTGCGGGATTATGTTATGCTTTAGCTAGGAATCTTCGTAGCAATATAGGTCGAGGAAAGCCATTTCATAAGCCAGTTGCTTTTCAAGGAGGGGTAGCAGCTAATTTAGGTATGCGTCGTGCTTTTTGTGATATTTTGCGATTAAAGCCAGAAGAATTGATTATTCCAAAGCATTATCTTACTATGGGAGCGATTGGCGCAGCTTTAGATGCTATTGAGAGAAAAAAGGAAGATTATCACTTTCCTGGTTTGGAAAAATTATATGCTGCCATAAAACAAGAAAGAGAAATAAAGTATTTTTATCCTCCTTTAAAATTGGAAAAATCTTGTATTAAAAAGACTGAGACTCACATCATTTCTCAAGAAAAAATACCTGCATATTTAGGTGTTGATGTAGGTTCTGTTAGTACAAATTTAGTGTTAATAGATGAAAAAGGGCAATTATTGGCAAAAGAATATCTAATGACAGCTGGTCATCCTCTTGAAGCGGTAAAAAAAGGTTTAAAAAGTTTAGGAAAAAAATGGAAAGATAAAGTAGAGATTTTAGGAGCTGCAACTACTGGCTCTGGTCGTTTTTTAGTAGGAGATTTTATTGGAGCAGATGTAATAAAGAATGAAATTACAGCCCAGGCTACAGCAGCTGTAGCTATAGATCCAAAGGTAGATACTATTATTGAAATTGGAGGACAAGACTCAAAATTTATTCGTCTTAAAAATGGGGCAATTATAGATTTTGAAATGAATAAAGCTTGTGCAGCTGGTACTGGTTCTTTTTTAGAAGAGCAAGCTGATAGCTTAAGTATTTCTATTTATAAAGAATTTTCTGATTTAGCTCTTTCTGCAAAACATCCTGCTCCATTGGGAGAACGTTGTACAGTATTTATGAAATCAGACCTTGTCCATTATCAACAAAAAGGTTTACCTAAAGAAGATCTTGTAGCTGGACTTTGTTATGCCATTGCCTATAATTTTATCAATAAAGTAGTATCTAATAGAACTATTGGTAATCATATTTTCTTTCAAGGTGGTGTAGCTGCTAATAAAGGCGTTGTAGCTGCTTTTGAACAGATTTTGAAAAAGCCTATTATTGTACCACCTCATCATGAAGTAACAGGGGCAATTGGAGCAGCTTTATTAGCAAAAAAAGAAAAAAATTGGGAGAAAAGTAAATTTAAAGGTTTTGATTTAGCTCATCTAAATTATCAGATAAATACATTTGTCTGCAAAGCTTGTCCAAATCAATGTGAGATAAAAAAAGTTACTATTGAAGGACAAAAGGAAGTATATTACTATGGTGGTCGTTGTGAAAAATATGAAATTGCTCATAGAGATATTTCTCCTGCTCCTGATCTTGTCAAAGAAAGGGAAAAATTACTTTTAGAATATGTTGAAAAAGCAAAAGGAGGAGATAGAGGAGAAATTGCCATTCCCTATGCCTTTTTCTTACAAGATTTTTTGCCATTTTTTGCTACATTATTGAATGAATTAGGTTTCAAAGTAGTTGTTTCTGCCCCTACAACAAAAGAGACTATTCAGGCTGGAGTAGAAAGTGTTTTAGCTGAGACTTGTTATCCAGTAAAAGTAGCACATGGACATGTTTCTGTTTTAATTAAATCAGGATACAAACGCTTATTTTTCCCAAATGTTATAGATCTTCCTTCTCGTTCCCCAGGTTTTGTATGGGGGATGGTGTGTCCTTATGTTCAAGGATTGCCTTATATGCTTAAATCAGCTTTTAATTTTGAAAAAGAAGATATAGAGTTTTTACACCCTGTTGTATATTTAGGTAGAACTGGTTGGTATTATAGACAAAGTATTAAAAATTTAAGTGAAGCTTTAAGAATATCAAAAAAGAAAGTAGAAAAGGCATGGGAAAAGGCAAAGATTGCACAAAAAGAATTTGAGGAAAAAATTGTAAAAAAAGCAAAAAAAATAATTTCAAATTTAAGACCCAAAGATATAGCTATTGTTATTGTTGGTCGCGCTTATAATAGCTTTGACAGTGGTACAAACCTTCGCATTCCTCAAAAACTTTCTCAAAGAGGTGTACCAGTTATCCCTTTAGATGCTCTACCACTTGAGACAGTAAGGATAAAAGATGCTTGGCCACATATGTACTGGCGATATGGACAACATATATTAACAGCAGCTGCTTATATTAGAGATCATCCTCAACTTTATCCTATTTATATTACAAATTTTGCTTGTGGTCCTGATTCTTTCATTCTTCACTTTTTTAAAGAAGAGATAGGTAAAAAGCCATTTCTTGAAATAGAAATAGATGAACATAGTGCCGATGCTGGAGTAATAACAAGGCTTGAGGCATTTTTAGACAGTATTAAAGGGAAAAAACAGACAAGTAAAGCTCAAAGACGTTATTTTATTTATAAAAAACATTATCATGATGCTTGTGTTTATATTCCTTATATGTGTGATCATTCTTATGCTTTAGCTGCTGTATTTGAGGGTTGTGGAGTAAAAGCAAAGGTAATGTCTCGTACGGATGAAGAAAGTTTTATTTTAGGTAGACAGGCAGTTTCTGGTAAAGAGTGTTACCCTTGTCTTCTTACAGCAGGTGATATGTTAAAAACACTAAAACAGCCTGATTTTGATCCAAAATATGCTGCCTTTTTTATGCCTACTGGTAGTGGTCCATGCCGCTTTGGTCAATATGCTCATTTTCACCGCCGTGTATTAGATGAATGGGGATATACAGAAATTCCTATTTTTTCGCCGAATCAGGATGGAGAATATTATGAAAAACTTGGTATGGTAGCAAATGATTTTATCCTTTGGGCATGGAGGGGTTTAGTGGCTGTAGATATTTTAGAAAAATTTTTAAGACATACCCGCCCATATGAGAAAAAGCCAGGTGAAGCTGACAGAATTTATCAAAATTATCTTGAAAAAATATGTGAATATTTACGCCAAAAAGAAGAGCCATTACCTTTATTGATTCAGGCAGCAAATGATTTTGAAAAGATTCGTGATAATGCAATATCTAAACCTACTGTAGGTATTGTGGGTGAAATTTATTTACGCAGTAACCCATTTGCTAATGAAAATCTTATTAGAAGATTAGAAGCTCTTGGGGCAGAAGTATGGCTTCCACCTTTAGGTGAATGGATTTTTTATACAAATCATACTGCCATACTTCGTTCTTGGCGTCAGCGTTATTTAAAAAGATTATTGAGACTTTTGATTACAACTATTATTCAACATAAGGAAGAATGGCGATTTGTTAAAAAAGTGGCTTCTAAAATAAAACATGCTCATGAACCTTTTATTGTGCAACTTCTTCATTGGGCTAAACCTTATCTTCACCCTGCTTTTGAAGGTGAAGCAGTTTTAAGTATTGGTAAGGCTATTGATTTTCTAAAAAAAGGCACAAAAGGTATTATTAATGTTATGCCATTTACCTGCATGCCTGGTACTATCACCCAAGCAATATTTTCAAGATTACAAAAAGAAAAAGGTGGTTTTCCTTGTCTTCATTTAGCCTTTGATGGACAAGAACAAACACATATTCAAACTCGTTTAGAGGCATTTATGCATCAAGTATATAATTTTTTTGCTTTATTATGACCACCTGGTCATGAAAAATAAATTTCAACCTCAAAAAACATTTTTTTCATTAGCAGCAGAAAAACAAGAACGTTTACTTAAAGTTGCTACAGAGGAATTTGCTACTCAAGGTTATCAGAAAGCAAGCATTAACCGTATTATTGAGAAATTAGGAATTGCTAAAGGTTCTCTTTATCAATACTTTCGCAATAAAGAGCATTTATTTCTTTTTATTTTTTCACAAGGTATCTATTTAGCAAAAAAAATATTAAAACCTATTAAAGAAGAAAAAGGTGATGTTTTTTTTAAAATTAAAACTTCTTTAAAAGCAGGAATTGAATTTATAAAAAAACATCCTCATATTTTTCATATTTACTTAAAAATTCTTTTTGAAGATAAAGTACCTGTAAGGGAAAATCTTTTAAAAGCTATTCGTTTTTATTCTAGAGATTATCTTCTTCCAATTTTAGAGGAAGGAAAAAGAAAAGGGGAAATTAGAGAAGATATAGATTTGGAAATGGCAGCTTTTATGTTAGATGCCATGATAGAACGTTTTTTACAAGCACATGTGTTACCTTATTTAGATGCTATTTCTATTTATCAGGCAGATGAAAAAGTATTGGAAAAAAAGATAGATATCTGGATAGACATTTTAAAAAAAGGATTGGCAAGAAATGTTTAAAGAAATTGTGCATAAGGTAGAAAGTGGAGAAAGACTTAGTTTTAATGATGGTCTTTTTCTTTATCAAGCACCTTTATTTTTTCTTGGAGAATTAGCAAAAATTGTAAGAGAAAAATTACATGGGAAAAGGGCATATTATGTTTATAATCAACATATTAATTATAGCAATATTTGCATAAATCTTTGCAAATTTTGTGCTTTTGGTAAACCAAAAGGAGATCCAAAGGCATTCACTTTGAGTTTAGAGGAAATAGAATCTAAGGTTAAATCTCGTTTGAATGAACCTATAAAAGAGATTCATATTGTTGGAGGACTTAATCCTGAACTTCCCTTTGAATATTATATTGAGATTATAAAGATTGTGCGCTCAATTCGTCCAGATGTCTGCATTAAAGCCTATACAGCTACTGAAATTGCCCATTTTTCTAAAATAACAGGCAAAAATATTGAAGAAGTTTTATCAATTTTAAAAGAAGCAGGTTTAAATATTTTACCTGGTGGTGGAGCAGAAGTATTTAGTGATAGAGTAAGAAGGGCATTATGTCCTAAAAAGCTTTCTGGTAAAGAATGGTTAGAGGTTATCAAGACCGCCCATCGCTTAGGCATACCTACAAATTGTACTATGCTTTATGGTCATATTGAGACCATTGAGGAACGTCTTGAGCATTTAATTGCCTTAAGGAATGCACAAGATGAAACAGGTGGTTTTCTTTGTTTTATTCCACTTTCATTTCATCCAAAAAATACAAGATTAGATTACTTGCCAGGGCCAACTGGTATAGAAGATTTAAAGACAATTGCTATTTCTCGACTTATGCTAGATAACATTCCTCATATTAAGGCATATTGGGTCATGCTTACACCAAAGCTTGCGCAGGTTGCTTTAAATTTTGGAGCAGATGATATGGATGGTACTATTATTGAAGAAAAGATTACCCATATGGCAAAAGCAGAATCCCCACAATGTTTAACAAAAAAGGAATTAGAAAGTTTAATAAGAGAAGCAGGTTATGAACCAGTAGAAAGGAATGGATTTTTTGAAAAAGCAAGATAAAAAACTGATTGATAAAATTTTAAATGGTGAGCGACTTAAAAAAGAAGAAGCTATAAGACTATTTGATTTAGATTTGATTTTACTAGGTAAACTGGCACATCAAATAAGATTACGTTTACATCCAGAGCCTATAGTAACTTATATTGTTGATCGTAATATTAATTATTCAAATATTTGTATTTCTTGCTGTAAATTTTGTGCATTTTGGCGTCCAAAAGGACATCCAGAGGCATATGTTTTGAATAAAAAAGAATTAGCTAAAAAAATAGAAGAAACTATTGAATTAGGTGGTATTCAAATTTTATTACAAGGAGGATTGCATCCTGATTGGACTATTTCTGATTATGAAGAGATGCTTTTTTGGATAAAAAAACATTATCCAAATATTCATATTCATGGTTTATCTGCTCCAGAAATAGCACATATTGCTAAAAAATCTAATTTAAGTATTGAAGAAACTTTAATAAGGCTTAAAAAAGCAGGTCTTAATTCTATCCCTGGTGGAGGGGCAGAGATCTTAGTAGATAGAGTGCGTAAAATTCTTTCTCCAAATAAATGTGATGTATTTACCTGGCTTAAAGTTATGGAAACAGCACACAAATTAGGAATAAAAACCACTGCTACAATGATGTTTGGCCATATAGAAACTTATGAAGAACGTATTGAACATTTGTTTAAGATTAGAGATTTACAAGATAAAACACATGGTTTTACTGCTTTTATTCCTTGGACATTTCAACCCAAAAATACAGCTCTGAATTATTTAAAACCAGTAGGTGCTGTTGAATATTTAAAAACATTGGCAATTTCTCGAATTATTTTAGATAATATTCCCAATATTCAAGCCTCATGGGTTACACAAGGGGCAAAAATTGGGCAAATTTCCTTATTTTTTGGGGCAAATGATTTAGGTAGCCTTATGATAGAGGAAAATGTAGTTGCTGCTACTGGTGTGAAATTTCGTATGAATGAAAAAGAAATGTGTTATTTAATAGAAAAAGCAGGTTTTAAACCACAGAGAAGAAACATGTATTATGAATGGGTTTAAAATTCATCGTGCTAAATGGATATTGCCTATATTTTGTCCACCTATTGAAAATGGTGCTATAGCTATAAGTCAAGGAAAAATTTTAGAAGTTGGCAATTATAAAGAAATAAGAAAGAAAATAAATGGTGAAGTTATTGATCATGGTGAAGGGATATTGTTTCCTGCTTTAGTAAATGTCCATACTCATTTAGAACTTTCGGCATTAAAAGGTATTAAAAAAGATAATTTTGTTGATTGGTTAAGCTCTATCATTGTTGCAAAAATGGGATTAAAAAGAGAAAAACGTAAGGAAGCAGAAAAAAAAGCATATAATGATTTAAAGATTACAGGTACAGCCCTTTTTGGAAACATAAAAAATATACCAGAAAATGATAATCTTCCTGGAGAAGTAATTTTTTTTGAATTTATTGGTTTTAATGAAAATATAGCTCAAAAACGCTGGAAAAACTGGCTAAATTTTATAGAAACTTATCCAAAAGTAATGCCATCTGCTCATTCTCCTTATAGTGTACATCCAAAATTTTTAAAAAAAATTAAAAAATTAGCTAGGGAAAATAAAAAAATATTTTCTATTCATGTAGCAGAAAGTGAGGCAGAAGTAGAATTTTTACTTACTGGAAAAGGTAAAATTGCCTCTTTGCTTAAAGAAAAAGGTGTTTGGGAAGATGGGCTTATACCTAAAAAAAGACCAATAGATTATTTAGAATCTCTTAAGATACTTGACTCTAATACTTTATGTGTACATTGTATAGAGGTGACACAAAAAGAGATTGAGATTTTAAAAAAATATAAAGTAAAAATTTGTATCTGTCCCAGAAGTAATGCTAATTTGGGTTTAAAAAAACCTCCTCTTTTTCTTTTTAAAAAATTTGGTCTATTTCTCTGTTTAGGTACAGATAGTTTAGCTAGTAATGAGGATTTAAATCTTTTTAAAGAAATGGGCTATTTATTAAATGAAGGCATTTTTTCTCCTAGTGAATTGTTAGAGATGGGAACATGGAAAGGTAGTATTGCTTTAGGATTTGGATGCCGTTTTGGTACATTTTTCCCTCATGCAGAGGCAAAGATATTGTTTTCTCCAATTATTGGAAAAAATTTGGCAGAGGCTGTAATTATAGCTGGAATAGAAAGAAAAGTAAGATGGATAGAAAATTACGCTTAGGTAAATTTCCATTTTTAAATTGTGTACCAATCTATTATGGTCTAGAAACAGGTAAAATAAAATGCAAAGAGGAATTTCATTTAATTTCTGCTCCTCCAACAAATCTTAATAATCTTCTTAAAAAAGCTAAATTAGATATAAGCCCTATTTCCTCAATAGCATATGTTGACATAGTTAATGAATGTTTAATTTTGCCAGAACTTTCTATATCTGCTAAGGGAAAAGTAAAAAGTGTAGTACTTTTTAGTCGTGTGCCAATAGAAGAACTTGATGGGTGTCCTGTTTTTGTTACTAAACAATCAGCCACTTCCGTTGCCCTTTTAAAGCTTATTTTAAAAAAAGAATTTGGCATTAAACCTATTTATAAAAAAGGCGAGATTATTAAATTTAATGGGACAGTTATAGCTGGATTAGCTATTGGTGATGCAGCCTTAAATCTTAGGGCAAAAAGAATCTATCCTTATCAGCTTGATTTAAGCGAGATTTGGCAAAAATGGACAGGTTTACCATTTGTATTTAGTTTTTTTGTGGTAAGAAAAACATTTTGGGAAACGCATAGAAGGAAAATCATAAACATTTGGCAAGCACTTCTTGCCTCAAAAAAATGGGGTCTTTCTCATTTAAATATCATTGCCACATTATATAAACATTTAGATAATCCAATTGCCTACTGGCAATGTTTAAATTATGATTTATCCTCTTTGCACTTAGAGAGTTTAAGGCTATTTTTTTATCACTTAAAGGAAATGGAAGAGATTGTAACTATACCCGAAATAAAATTAATGGAAATTTAAGATGAAATTACTTATTGTTGAATCTCCAGCAAAGGCAAGGACTTTAAAAAAACTTTTGAAAAATTTTGTAGTAGAGGCTACTATTGGTCATATTAAAGATTTGCCAAAAAATAAATTAGGTGTAGAGATTGAAAATCAATTTAAACCTATTTATGTAATTTTACCAGGGAAACAAAAAATTATAAAAAAATTAAAAACATTAGCAAAAAAAGCAGAAGAAATCTATCTTGCCTCTGATCCAGATAGAGAAGGAGAAGCTATTGCTTGGCATATAGCAGAAGAAATAGATAAAAAAGGGGAGAGAATTAAACGTGTGCTTTTTCACGAAATCACGCCTATTGCTGTAAAAGAAGCATTAAAAAATCCTACATCCCTTGATTCAAATAAATATGGCTCACAACAAACCAGACGTATTTTGGATAGACTTGTTGGCTATAAAATTTCTCCACTTTTATGGGAAAAGGTAAAAAGGGGTCTTTCAGCAGGTAGGGTGCAATCAGTAGCCTTGAGATTGATATGTGAAAGAGAGAAGGCTATTCAGAACTTTGTATCAGAAGAATATTGGGAAATATCTGTTTTATTAGAAGCAAAAAATCCTCCTCCTTTTGAGGCAAAACTTATTAAAATTAAGGATCAAAAATGTCATTTAAGAACAGAAGATGAAGCAAAAAAGATAATTCATGATTTAAAAGAGCCTTTTATTGTTGAAAAAATCACATCCAAAGAGAAAAAAAAGTATCCTCCTCCTCCATTTATTACTAGCACAATGCAACAGGAAGCAGCAAAAAAGCTTGGTTTTTCAGCTCAAAAAACAATGTTTATTGCTCAGCAACTTTATGAAGGCATAGATTTACCTGAAGGTAGAGTGGGTCTTATTACTTATATGCGTACAGATTCGGTACGCAGTGCTGAAATAGCTATTAAAGAAGCAAGAAAATTTATAAAAGAAAAATGGGGAGATAAGGCTATTCCTAAAAATCCATATTTTTATAAGAATAAACGAGAGGCTCAAGATGCTCATGAAGCAATAAGACCTACCTCTGTTTATCGCACTCCAGAAAGTATTTCTAATTGGCTTAACTCTGATCAAAAAGCACTTTATGAACTTATCTGGAAACGTTTTATTGCTTCTCAAATGGCTCCTGCTATTTATGATCAAACAATAATAGAAATTACTTGTGGAGATTATCTTTTTAAGGTTACTGGTAGCATATTAAAAGATTATGGTTTTAAATATATTTATGAGGAAACCGAAGATAAAGATAAATCTGTTATTTTGCCATTATTAGAAGAAGGAGAAAAATTAAAATTAAAAAAGATTTTGCCTTCTCAACATTTTACTAAACCACCAGCTCGTTATACAGAAGCATCTTTAATAAAAGAACTAGAAGAAAAAGGTATAGGGCGTCCTAGTACATATGCTACCATACTTACTACTATTCAAGAAAGAAAATATGTTGTGAAAGATAAAGGAAAGTTTAAACCAACAGAATTAGGTTTTATTGTAAACGAATTACTAATAAAAAATTTTCCTGAAATTGTAGATGTCTCTTTTACTGCTAAAATGGAAGCTGAGTTAGATGAGATAGAAGAGGGAAAAAAGCTTCCTTTAGAAACACTTACAGCTTTTTATGAGGTTTTTAATCAAGCGCTCAAACAGGCAGAAATAAAAATGCTTGATGTAAAAAGGAAAGGAATTGAGACAGAAATAAAGTGTGAGAAATGTGGTGCTAAAATGATAATAAAGATTGGCAAAAATGGTGTATTTCTTGCTTGTTCTCGTTATCCGGTATGTAAAAATACAAAAGATTTTGTTAGGAACGAGAATGGAGAGATTGTTATTCTAACAAAAGAGACAGAAGAAATTTGTCCAGAATGTGGTCGTCCTCTTATCAAAAAACAAGGTCGTTATGGTCTATTTCTTGCTTGTTCAGGTTATCCTGAATGCAAATATACTGCTTCTATTACATTAAATATTGTTTGTCCTCAATGTGGTTTAGGAAAACTTGTAAAACAAATTTCTAAAAAGAAAAAGATTTTTTATCGTTGCAGTCGTTATCCACAATGTCAATTTATTTTATGGAATGAACCTATAGCTAAATCATGTCCAAATTGTGGGGCTGCATTTAGAATTTTAAAAAAACAACAACTTATTTGTCTTAAATGTGGATATAAAGAAAAATATTCTTAATTTATTTCAAATTCAACTTTGCCAGTACCAAGATAATAGGAGTCAATTAATGTTTGTGCTTGCTTTATTGGGTAGTCCTAGGAAAGGAGGAAATACAGAAAGTCTTCTTTTTGCCTTTTTAGAAGGTATAAAAGAAATGGGAGGAGAAATAAAAGTATTAAATATTGCAGAAAAGAGGATTTTTCCTTGTATAGAGTGTGGAAAATGTGAGGAAAATGGTTTTTGTTTTATTAAAGACGATATGGAAGAAATTTATTTTCTTCTGAGGCAAGCTGATGCAGTGATTCTTGCTACACCTGTTTTTTTCTATAATGTTCCTGCTCAATTAAAGGCCTTTATTGATCGTTGTCAAGTATTTTGGGTAAGAAGATATATTTTAAATCTTATAGATCCAAAAGCCACTTTCCGTTTAGGCTTTTTGCTTACAGTAGGAGCGACAAAATGTAAAAATCTTTTTTTTGGTATTGAGCTTACAGCCAAATATTTTTTTAAAGCTATTGGAGCAAAATACAAAAAAAAGCTTGGTTTTAAAAGAATAGAAAAAAAGGGAGATATAATTTATCATCCAACTGCATTAAAAGAAGCCTATTTAGAAGGGAAAAAATTTATAAAATCTTTTAAAAAAAGAAAAAAAATAATCTTTATTTCTCAAAAAAACGCTTGCCGTAGCCATATGGCTGAAGCCTTTTTACAATATTATGCTGGAAAATACTTTGATGTAAAAAGTGCTGGTATACAGCCAGCTTCAAATATAGATCCATTAGTAATAAAAGTTATGGCAGAAAAAGGGATTGATTTAGTTTATCGTCGACCTAAAAAAATAGAAGTTGTGCAGGAAGATTTATATGATCTATTAATTCAAATGGATGAGGGATATAAAGCTATTATTTCTGCTAATAAAGTAGAAAATTGGAATATAAAGAAAAAAGAAAAAAATATTAAAAACATACGCCAACTGCGAGATGAGATAGAAAAAAGAATAAAAAATTTAATAAAAAATTTAATTTAGGGGGCTTTAAGCCCCCTTTTTTAATCACAAGGCTCACTACAAGAAGCACATCCACCAGGGATACAAACAGAACTAGCTTCTGCTAATTCTTCTGCTGTGGCAGGACGTACACTAACTACAGAAACCTTAAAATGGAGATTTTCACCTGCTAAAGGATGGTTAAAATCAAGAATGGCTGTTTTGTCTGTTTTTTCTCTGATAGAAAAATACATTGGATTTCCTTGTGCATCTACTGTGCGATACATATGTCCTACTTCTATTTCTAAATCTGGTGGAAATTCAGAAAGAGGTACTTCTCTCATTAATTCTGGTCTTCTTTCGCCAAAACCTTCAGCAGGAGTAAGTGTAACTTCCATTGTATCGCCAGGTTTAAGCCCTTTTAATTTCCTTTCTAATGCTGGAAAGATCTGTCCTTTACCAAAAATGAAAGAATAACGCGCTGGTTCCTTTGCTCCTTCCACCACTTCACCAGAATCCAAGGTTACTGTGTATTGAATTTCCACTACCATGTCAGTATCAATCTTCATCTTTACCTCCTAAAAAATTAAAAATCACTTGGGCATACCCAAGTAAGTCCACTATAAATTATTTGCTGAATAGTGTCAATGAATAAAATGTTTACCCTTGTCTTTAAATAGGCTTTTTGTTAAAAAGTTGAAAGTCTATAAGGAGGCTTATCAATGTTTAGTATTGGTATGCAGGAATTAATAATTATTTTAATTATTGCCCTTCTTGTTTTGGGCCCAAAGAGATTGCCTGAAGTAGCTCGTGCATTAGGTAGAGGAGTAAAGGAGTTTAGAAAAGCAACAAGAGAGGTGAAAGAAAGCATTGATATAGAGGGAGAATTAAAAAAAATAGAAGATGAAATTATTTCTGAGGAGATAGAAGAAAAGGAAAAAGCTAAAAATGGGCGAAAATGAAGAATTAAAATTACCTTTTACTGCTCATCTAGAGGAATTACGTCAACGTTTATTTATCTGTCTTATAGCTATTGCTTTAGGGGCAGCCATTTCTTTTTTCTTTTCTAAAAAATTATTTTATTTTCTTGCTCAGCCATTAGTAAAACTCCTACCACCTGACCAACCTATGATTTTTACTGCCCTCACAGAAGCTTTTTTTACTTATTTTAAAGTCTCTTTACTTTTTGGTTTTATATTTGCTTCACCTATTGTTTTTTATCAACTCTGGAAGTTTGTTGCTCCAGGACTTTATGAACATGAAAAAAAGTTTGTTATTCCCTTCGTAATTTCTTCTACTTTTTTCTTCTTATTAGGTTGTGTTTTTGCCTATTATGTAGTATTTCCTTTTGGTTTTAAATTTTTTTTAGGTTTTTCTACTGATTATTTAAAACTTTTACCAAAAATGAATGAATATTTTTCTTTAAGTTTAAAGCTTCTTTTTGCTTTTGGTCTTATTTTTGAGTTGCCAGTCTTTACATTTTTTTTAGCAAAGATGGGAATTATTGATAAAGAGACTTTGGCTTCAAAAAGGCGTTATGCTATTGTTCTTAGTTTTATAATAGCTGCTATTCTTACTCCTCCTGATGTTGGTACTCAGCTTCTTATGGCTGGTCCTTTAATTTTGCTTTATGAAATAAGCATTTGGGTAGCAAAGATTTTTGCTCATAAGCCAAAAGTTATTTCAGAATCATCTAAATAAAATGAGAAAAATTAATTTAACATGGTTTTTTATCTTTCTTGGTTTATTCTTTATAATTTTTGGTCTCTATTTTGGTGAGGTAAAAATACTTCTTAAAAAAGCTACAAATATTTGTTTAAGTTGTATGGGTATTGGTTAATATTATGAGACGTCGAATTCAATTTCTTTGGCTATTTTTTAATAATGGTTATTGGGCATTCTTAGGTAAAGAGAAAATTTATACAGGACCTTTAAAAGCCTTCTGTGCACCAGGTCTTAATTGTTATTCTTGCCCAGCTGCTACTTTAAGTTGTCCTATTGGTGCTATTCAACACTTTCTTTCTGAATTAAGGTTTAACTGGCACAATAGTATTTATGTTTTCGGCATTTATGTTTTAGGAACAATGATTATTATCGGTGCCTTTGTTGGTCGTATGGCTTGCGGTTGGGCTTGTCCTTTTGGTCTTTTACAAGAAATTATTTTTAAGTTACCTACACGCAAATTTTCTTTACCTAAATATTTTTCGCTTTTTAAATATGCAATTTTATTATTTTTTGTTTTTTTATTACCTATTTTAATTATAGACAAAATGGGTTATGGTGAAGCATGGTTTTGTCGTTATCTATGTCCTGTTGGTACATTAGAAGCAGGTTTGCCTCTTTTAATATTAATACCTAGTTTAAAACAGCAGATTACTTGGGTTTTTTATCATAAACTAATAATTTTATCGATATTTTTAATAATGACTATATTTTTTAAACGTCCTTTTTGCCATATACTTTGTCCATTGGGTGCTTTTTATGGTTTATTTAATCGTTTTAGTCTTTTACAAATGCATGTAGATAAAACAAAGTGTAAAAAGTGTGATATTTGTTACAAATATTGTCCAATGGGAATTAAGATTTATGAAAAACCAAATCAATTAGATTGTTTGAGATGTCTTACTTGTTACAATGTTTGTCCTGAAAAGGCTATTTCTTTAACTTTTGGAACTCATCACACCATGTTGTTAAAGGACAAACATCACATTTAGGTTGACGTGATTTACAGATTGTACGTCCATGCCAAGTTAATTGCAAAGAGAATTTTGTCCATTTCTCCCTAGGTATGATTGCCATTAAATCTTGTTCTATTTTTAAAGGATCTCTTTGTTTTGTTAATCCTAAACGTTTAGCTAAACGGCGGACATGAGTATCTACTACAATGCCAGGTATATTAAAGGCATTACCCAACACTACATTTGCTGTTTTTCTTCCTACTCCTGGTAAATTTGTAAGTTTTTCAAGATCAGGAGGGATTTCTCCATTGTATTTTTCCAATAATGCTTGACAACAGGCTTTTATATGTTTTGCTTTATTTTTATAAAATCCTGTAGGTTTAATATCTTCTTCTAAAGTCTTTAAATCTGCTTCAGCATAATCTTTGGCTGTTTGATACTTTTTAAAAAGATAAGCTGTTACTTGATTTACTCTTTCATCAGTACATTGTGCAGAAAGAATGGTTGCTATTAATAATTCTAATGGATTTGTATAGTTAAGAGCTACTTTTACATTAGGATAGTGCTTATCAAGTACTTCTAGTATGCCTTTAATTTTTTCTTGCATAAAAGCTTTTTAACAAAAAAAGCTTTATTTTGTCAATTATTGCTTTATTATTAAAATTTTTGTAAAGTAGATTATATGTTAAAAATATTAGCTATGGTATTGGCTGGTGGGAAGGGAGAAAGACTTTATCCTCTTACTGCTCACCGTACCAAACCAGCTGTTCACTTTGGTGGTATTTATCGATTGATTGATTTTGTCTTAAGCAATCTTGTTAACTCCGGTATTTATTCTATATATGTTTTAACTCAATATAAAGCACAATCTCTTTTAAGACATCTTCAATTAGGTTGGGTAGGTGCTTATCCTATGGATAGTTTTTTTATCTTACCAGTGCCTGCACAAATGCGTTTAAGAGAAAGTTGGTATTTGGGTACTGCTGATGCTATTTATCAAAATACATATCTTATAAAACAATTTAAGCCAGATTTAGTCCTTATTTTTGGTGCTGATCATGTGTATTTTATGGATGTTCGCCAAATGATAGATTATCATTTAGAAAAAAATGCTGAAGTAACTGTAGCTACAATTCCCTATCCTATTTCTGAATGTTATCAATTTGGTGTAGTAGTTGTTGACGAAAATTGGCAAATTAAAAAGTTTCAAGAAAAATCTTCTAATCCTATTGCTATGCCTGGAGATCCTAATAAAGGATTAGTTTCTATGGGTAATTATGTTTTTAATACAGATGTGCTTTTAGAAGAATTGGAAATTGATGCTGAGGATAAAGATAGTTCTCATGATTTTGGTAAAGATATTTTGCCAAGAATTTGTCAAACTAGACGTGTATTTGCTTATGATTTTTGCAAAAATAAAGTGCCTGGTTTAGAAAAACAACCTACTTATTGGAGAGATGTAGGTACTATTATTTCTTATTATGAAGCTAATATGGATTTAAAAAATCCGTTACCTAAATTAAATCTTTATAATCCAAAATGGCCAGTGCGTTCAGTTAAATATCATGATCCTCCAGCAAAGGTAGTAGTAGATGCCGAGGGTCGTATTGGGCATCTTGAGAATAGTCTTATTGCTGGTGGTTCTATTGTAAGTGGAGGTTGGGTAAGGGATTCTGTTATTGGACGTAATGTATTTGTTGGTAGCCGTGCTTTAGTTGAAGAATCTGTTCTTATTGGAGATGTTATTGTAGAAGAAGGAGCTCAGATTAGAAGAACAATTGTGGATGAAGGTAATATCATCCGAAGGGGTGAAAGGATTGGTTATGATTTAGAAAAAGATGCTGAAAGATTTTATCTTGATCTTACATCGGGAATTGTTGTTGTTCCTAAAAAAACCGTTTAATTTGATAATTTTAATTGCCATTCTTGTATAAAAATTTTGTCTTTTTTAAAATTAAATTTGGTTATAAAAACAAAACAAGTGCCTTGATAAGTTTTTTCTGCACCAGATTCTGAAAGGTTTACTGTATAGATTGGGAAAATCCATAAATGAAATGGCTGTTTGGCAGAAATATGGATAGAATTATTATAATTAATCAAAGTAAATTTTGAAATTTTTTTAAATTCTCTTGCCTTTAAAATATTATATTTTTCCTCATTTATTATCAAATCCCAATTTGGTAAGAAAAGATTAAGTTCAGTAGCAAATCGAAGATTGGAAGAAAATGTAGGAAATAGTTGATAATGTACAATAATTTCTCCTTCAGTAAGAATCTTAAATTGTTTTATTAATTCTAATGTTCCAAATCCATTTATATTTCCATTTCTTTTTAATATAAGAAAAGCTCCATTTTCTTCTTTTCCCCAATCAAAAATTTCATAAGGTTCAGTAGTAAAATCTCCCAAATCTTGATATTTTGACTGACTAAATGTAAACAAATTTATTTTGTTACTTAAAAAATGGTCTAAAAAATTAAAACGATAATGCCAGTCATAAACAAGATATTTATCCAAATTTGGTTGTTTCAATTTAAATTGTTCATGGATAGTTTTCACATCATCTGTTTTTTCTTTTTTTGGTTGATTAATTTTTTCTCTGATTTTAACATGATATGTTTCAGGACGACGAGTAAGAACATGAGTAAGATTTAGTTTTTTTTCTCGCCACTCTAGTAAAATTAAAGCCCCACCATAAGTTGGTTTGATATAGGCATTTATTTTAGGAGAGGAAAATAGCCATTCTTTTCTTCCATCACAGTCATAGTCTTTAAATATTATTTCAATATCTTTATTAGGTAAGGCATTTTCAGCAGCAATAAGATTTTGATAAACAGCTGAGCGTAAATGTCCTAAATATAATCCACCAAAGATTCCATGCCAATAAGCACAATTGCACTGAGCTTTCCATAGATGTTTAATAGCTAAAGGAAGATTTGAAAGCTCATATTTTGGAAAATTTTTTGCCACTTTTTCACTTACAAGAATCATTTTTTTATGCATAAGATTACTCTCTTCATATTTTCGCAAAAAATTATCCCAATTACTACCTCGCACAAATGGCTGATATCTTTCCCATTTTTTTTCTGATTTTAAAAAATCAATAAATTCAAGATAGCGTGCACCAAATTCAGGTAAAAATGACCATTCCATCATTTCTTCATAAGAAGCAGGAGGAAGATAAATCCGAGCACGTGGAGGAAATTTTTCTAAAAATTCTTTTAAAGGAAGTATTTCAATTTTGTTTTCTTTTTCTAAAAAAGAAAGAAATTTTTCAAGCCATCTTTTTTTATAAACCAATTGCCAAGTATTAGGCCAAAGTCCAAATTTTTCTCCATCATCTCCATAAGTTAATGTATTTCCTTCTGTATTAGTAAAAAAACTTTCAAAATATTCAAAAATATCTTTTGGATCTTTGAAAGGAATAAGGTAGCGTAATTTTTTATCAATAGGGAAAATAAAGAGACAATAACCTTCTTTTTCAGTAATGAAATAACCATGAATGTCTTTTTTGTTTAATCCAGCATTAAAAAAATGAGTGTCATCTACTAGTGTGTATTTTATACCTAAGGGTACTAAAAGCTTTGGCAATTCAGGGGTCCAAACTCTTTCAGTTAGCCATAAGCCTTCAGAAACTACACCAAAACGATTTTTTAAATAGTTAAGCATATAAGAAAGTTGCCCTTTAGCATCTCTTTCTGGAATAAAAGGCAATAATGGTTCATAAAAACCGCCAGCCATAAGTTCTATTTGTTTTCTTTCTACCAATCTAGCAATTAAATCTATAAGATGAGGAAAACGCACCTCGAACCACTCCCATAAAGGACCTGAAATATGAAGGCTAAAACGAAAGTTTGGAAATTTTTCTATAGTTTTAAGAAAAGGTGCATAACATTTATATACTGCTTTTTCTAAAATCTTTTCAAAGTTACCAACAGGCTGATGTAAATGAATAGCAAAAGGGAGATAATATTTTGGCATCTTATATTTCTAATCTAAATTTAAGTTTTTCCCCTAAAGAAATAATAGCTTTAGGCAAAATATTTAATTGTGCTTTAAGTGAAATAATAGTATCCCAAAAATCGTTCTGAATATGACATAAATCCAATTGGGGGGAAAGACTTTGATAGAGATCCAAAGCATTTTGAATTTGTTTGATAACATTAAAATCAAATGTTTCTTTAATTTTTTTAAGATTTGTTTTAATATAATCTTCTAAAAGATTTTTTATATCTAATGTATCTAATTTCAATCCTAATATTTTAGCCTCTTCAAGAACTTCTTTAAAATAATTTTTCTTTCCTAGAAGTTTTTTCTGACATTCTTTATAGGCTTCTTTACTCAACACAGTTTTAGCAATAGCTAAAAAGCCTTCTGGTAAAGGGATATGAAGTTGTTTTAAAGAAAGCATCAAACTTTTATTTTCTTGATAAAAACTAGCATAAGTATTTTCAAATGTTTCCAATTTATCTTTTAACAATTTAAGAGCAAGCTTTCTACGGTCGTCCAAAAAAATGTTTTGAATTTTATAACAATTTGAAAATTTTTCTAATTTAGCTTTAATTTGGTAAAAAGCTAATTCTTGGAAAAGCTTTTTATAATTTTCAACTATTGTTTCATTTAATGTTGAAAAGGCTGTTCCTATTAGGTCTAATCCACCAAGATGGAGTATAACTGTTAGAAATTCTTTTTTTTCCTCTGTGCGTTGATGTGTGATTAAAAGATGTTCAAAAAGCAAAGAATTTCCACCTGCTTTATAAATCTCATGTTTTTTTACTTCTACATTTAAAGTATAAAAAGATGTTTTTGATAAAGGTTCTTTTAAAAGATGATTAAAGCTAAAATGAACAGCTATACGTTGAAAATCATAAAGATGAGGGCGTATTTGTTTTTGATAAATCTGAGCACCATCACCATACTCTGGTAAATTGCTTTTTGCTTTTTTAAGTATTTTGAGAAATCCTTTTTCTAAGTCTAGATTAAAATCCTTCGCAAGTTGAATGGCTCTTGCTGCATAACGTAAGTTTTGTTTAGCTTCAAGTCCAGAAATATCATCAAAGAACCAACCACAACTAGTAAACATTAATTGACTATAATATTGCATTTCAAGGAGTTTTAATGCTTTTATCTTTTCTTTTTGAGGAAGATAATTGCTATGTTTTTGCCAAAATTCTTCTTTTGTTTCAAAAGAGGGATTTAATACAATTTTAATATAATCATCACGAGCAGCCCAAGGGTCATAAAAATATTGACTACCTATCTCTTCAAAAAAAGAATGAATTTTGTCTCTTAACCAGTTAAGGGCATCTCTAAAAGGTCTACGCCACTTCTGATGCCACTCTGGATGAAAGCCTGTGCAACAACCACAATCTCTTTCCCATCGTCCCAATCCATGTGCACAACTCCAAGCAGTATTCTCTTTTATAACTACTTCATATTTTGGAGGAAATTGACTCAAAAAATAAGAAAAATTAGTCAATTTTATGTCAGAATGATGGGAAAAATGATAAATTGCATAAGCAAGTGCCATTTCTCCAAATTTCCAATGATGTCCAAATGTTTCTCCATCAGTGACTATACTGATGAGACCTTCATCCTTTGAAAAAGCAGCTTCAATCTGTTTTGCAAGTATTTCTCCATTATGTAACAGATTGCCAAAAGCAATTCCATGTGAAAGTGGGCTATGATAAAAGAAAATGTCAATAGATGTATCTTTAGTCGGATAACAACGGTAAGGTTGAGCAATGTCTAAGGTATTTTCTTCCACTTGACACCAAATTTTTTCATCTTTTGAGGAAAGTGGACGAATTTTTAATGCTTGTTTTGGTGCTAAAATAGTAAATTTAATACCCTCTTTTGCCATTAAGGCAAGTGTTTCATTATCTACTGCAGTTTCTGGAAGCCACATTCCTTCAGGTGAACGTCCAAAAAAGTATTTAAAGGCTTCAATTCCCCAACGTATTTGTGTAATTTTATCTTTAGTTGTGGCCAAAGGCATAATGATATGATTATATACTTGAGCAATAGCATTACCATGTCCATTATAATAAAGACAGCTTTTTTTATCTGCTTGAACAATCTTTTTTAAAATGTCTGGTTTATGTTTTTCAAACCAACGCAAAAGTGTAGGACCAAAATTAAAACTTATTTCTTCATAATTATTCAAAATTTCAATGATAAAACCTTCACTATCCAAACGTCTTGCATATGCATTCGGCAAATAACATTCAGCTGTGATCCTTTCGTTCCAATCATGATAAGGTAAAGCTGTTTCTTGAAATTCAATCTGTTCTAACCAGGGGTCTTCTCGAGGAGGTTGATAAAAATGACCATGGAAACAGACAAACTTAGACATAATTTATAATAATGATTGATATAATAAAAGATATTCATGAGCAGATTTTTCCCAGGAAAAATCACACCTCATTGCTTCTTGCATAAGACTATACCACATTTCTTTTTTTTGTTCAAAATAAAATAATGCACGTTCAATAGCTTCTAAAAAAGCCTTTGCTGTATAATCATAGAATTTAAATCCTGTACCTATCTTTTTTTCTGAGTTTACATCTATGACAGTATCTGCTAAACCTCCGGTATGGTGCACAATAGGGATTGTACCATATTTCATAGCATACATTTGAGCAAGCCCACATGGTTCATAACGTGAGGGCATGAGCAACATATCAGCTCCAGCTATAATTTTGTGTGAAAGGATATTATCAAATTTAATTTCTACCTTCATTTGATTAGGATAAGCTGCAGCTATGCTTTTTAAAGTATCTTCATAATATTTATTCCCCTGACCTAATATAATCAAACATACTCCTTTTTGCATAAGCTTTTCTAAGATTGGTAATAAAATATCTATCCCTTTTTGTTCTACTAATCTGCTTACCATAGCTAATAAAGGTCTTTCTTTTAAATCTACTGGTAAACCACATGTAGCTAATAAGTCCTCTTTACATATTTTTTTCCCTTCTAAATTTGAATTTGAATAATTAATCGCAATATAAGGGTCAATCTCAGGGTTCCATATAGTATAATCTACTCCATTTAGTATTCCCTTAAGTTTATGTGCATATATTTTTAAAACTCCATCTAAACCAAAACCATAATGAGGTGTCTGAATTTCTTTTGCATAAGTAGGGCTGACAGTTGTTAAGAAGTCGGCAAAAATAATTCCTCCTTTTAAAAAATTTATTTGCCCAAAAAATTCTAATCCATTTATAGAAAATAAATCTGCAGGAAGATTAGTAAATGAAAAAGTTTCTGATGGGAATATTCCCTGATAACCTAAGTTATGGATAGTAAGAACAGTTTTTATTGAATTTAATTGAGGATAGAAATTTTGTTTTAAGTAAACTGGTATTAAAGCTGTTTGCCAATCATGGCAATGAATAATATCCCAAGATTCATTATAATGTTCAATAAAATTTAAAACAGCTTTAGTGAAAAAAATAAATCTTTCTGCATTATCAAAATATTCTTCTTTTTCAGTGCCGTAAAGAAAAGATCGATCAAAAAATTCATCTTTTTCAATAAGAAAAACACGTATATTTTCTTTTAAATAAGTTTGAAAAACAGAAAAATTAAGCCAACGCCAACCTAAACCAAGACGTAATTTTTCAATAACTAATTTTAAAGAATAACCACCTTCTTTTATACAACGATAAAAAGGAAGAATAATATCTGTATTTATACCTTGATTGGATAAATAAATTGGTAAACTACCACAAAATTCTGCTAACCCTCCAGTGCGAGCAAAAGGAGTTGCTTCAGAAGTGACAAAAAGGACTTTCACTTTTTAGATTTTTTATTTTCTTTCAAACAATCCTCACGCCAAAGGCAATTTTCTTCTCCACATTCATAAACTCGATCTGTTGCAAAACAAGGAATATTACCTTCAGCTTTTTGAATACTTCTAATCAATTCCGCTTTTTTCATTCGTCCTATTCTTAATCCCATTTTTTTAGCAATTGCTTTTACTTCTTTTAGAGTCATTTTTTATTCCTTTTTATTTATTTTTTCCTAATTAAAACAAGGCGATCTCCCATTTTAACCTGATCACCTTCTTTAACAAAAATTTTTTCTACTGTCCCTTCTACTTCACTAATTAAAGGTGTTTGCATCTTCATAGCCTCAATTATAATAACAACATCTCCTGATTTAACAATATCTCCAATTTTTACTTCAATTTTTTGTATACTAGCATTAAAAGGTGCCCGAATATCTCCTACTTGAGCAAGGGCATCTATTTCTTCTCGCGTAAGTGCTGTAACAGCTACTTTTTTCTCCTCTATTTCTGTAACCAATACTACTGGATGTAAATCAATGGTAAAATGTGTAACTTTTTTCCCATCAGTTTCATGAGTAGGTCCTACTTCAATAATATGTAATTTACCTTTGTAGTCAGTAAAAGTAATTTTTTCTCCTATCTTAAATCCACCTTGTCTAAACCAAATTTGTGGTGGAAGAACAAATGTTTTGCCAAATTGTTCTTCAAATTTAAAAAAAGCTATAGCATCAGTAGGATGTTGAAGATAAAGAACAAGCTCTTCTGTTGTAGCCTTTCTTCCAATCTTTTCTTCAAGGGTCTTTTTTTCTGCTTCTAAATCTACTGGTTTTATCTCTTCTAAACCCCATTGTTCATCAACTATTTTTTTCCAATCAGGTCCAAATACTTTTTTATAAATTTCATCACTAGGCCAATAAAAAGGAAATGGCCCATAACGACCTAAAAGCAGATTTTTTAAATCACCACTAGGGTTAGCATAACGTTCACCAGAAAGTACATTATCTACAGCTGTTGTCCAAAGTATTTGTGAACCTGGTGTTACACTCCACCAATTTCCAAGTTCCCGATGTACACGAGGGAGTTCTTCTAATAAAATCTTTGGCATTAAATGAAGAAAACCACCCTTTTCTGCTTGTTCAAGGCTACTGCCCATTGCTCCACCTGGCAATTTATGTATCTGAACAGTTGGATCAAAGCCCTTATACTGAGATTCAAAACAAGCATAAGCTAATCTTTCTTTACGTAATACTTGTGAAGTGGCAATAACAGCATTTCTATCAATACCTTCAGCTTTATATCCATAAGCTTCAAGAGTATCAATAACAGTTAATATAGGAGGAGGACCAAAAAATCCTGTTAAGGCATGATCGCCAGCATCAACAATTTTTGCTCCATTCATTACTGCTGCCACAATCCGACCAATGTCATTACCATCTGTATTATGACCGTGATAGTGAATAATAAGTTCAGGAAATGCCTGTTTAATTGCTTTAACTAATTGTCCAATTCTTTTAGGTGTGCCAAGACCACCATGATTTTTAATACATAAGATAATATCTTCACCTGTAACTTCAATAATTTCTTTCACTTTTTTTACATAAAATTCATCTGTATGTTCAGGACCTGTAGAAAAACAAATACATGGTTCAAGAACCTTTCCAGCTTTTTTAACTTCTTCAAAGACAGGAATCATATTAGGGACATAGTTAAGAAAATCAAAAACTCTCCATACTTCTATATATTTAGCAAATTCCTTTACTGTTAACCTAATTACATTTTCTGGATAGGGTCTATAGCCAAAAAGATTAATACCACGGCAAAGTGTTTGAAACATAGTATTGGGCATTTCTTGCCGTAGTAATTCTAATTTTAAAAAAGGATTAACTTGTTTTCTAAGCATATCCACATGCACTGAAGCACCACCACTGATTTCCAAAGAAAAATAACCAGCTTGATCACGATAAGGGGCAGCTAAAAGGTCAGTATGAAGCAAAATTCTATTTTTAAAATCTGACTGAGATAAATCTCTTTGAGTGTTAGTGATATAATAACCTTTAGCTTTTCTTAATATTTCTAAAATTTCTTTTACAGACATGTGTCGGGTAATTCTCATGTTTTCCTCTTAAATAGCATAGGGATTAAAACCACGATGATGAATTTCAGCAATTAATCTAGCAATTTTTGAAACTTCTTGCTCCTCTTCTTTATAATTTAAAAGATGAGGATGTGTTTCCAAATAACCAGTATCAAAATTACCAGCACGAAAATCAGGGTCATCTACAATTTGTAGATAAAAAGGGATTGTTGTTTTTGGTCCAATAATAATAAAGCCATTTAATGCTCTTTTTAGCCTTTCTACAGCTTCTTCCCAAGTAAGACCATAAACAGTTAATTTTACTAAAAGGGAATCATAGGCTTGAGGTACAACATAACCAGGATAAGCACATCCATCTAGTCTTACTCCAAAGCCTCCTGGAGAATAATAAACAAGTACTTTTTTTCCTGATTCAGGTAAAAAATTATTTTTTGGATCTTCAGCATTAATCCGCATTTCAATAGCATGTCCTCTTAATATGACATTTTCTTGAGTAATGGGTAAAGGATTACCAGCAGCAATTTCCAATTGAGCTCTAACAATATCTACACCTGTTATCATTTCAGTAACAGTATGTTCTACTTGCAAACGTGTATTAATTTCTAAAAAATAAAACTCCTTCCCTTTAACGAGAAATTCAACAGTGCCAGCATTGATATAACCTACTTTTTTTGCAGCTTTAATTGCTGCTTCACAGATTTGAGAAGTAAGCTTTTTGTCATTAAGCATATCTGGGGCAATTTCTACTAATTTTTGATGGCGCCGTTGAATAGAACAATCTCTTGTGCCTAGATGAATAACATTACCATATTCATCACCTAGGATCTGTACTTCTATATGCTTGGGATTAGGTAAATATTTTTCTAAATAAACTCTGGGATCTCCAAATGCTGATTTAGCTTCAGCTTCAGCTAAAGGAATTTGATTAAGCAATTCTTCTTCATTATTTACTTGTCTAATTCCACGTCCTCCTCCACCACCTACTGCTTTAATTAATAAAGGAAAACCATATTTTTTAGCAAAACTTAAAGCCATCTCTTTTCCTTCTTCTCCTGAAGGTAAAGGGTCTGTACCTGGTACTACTGGAATACCTGCTTCTTCCATAAGTTTTCGAGCAATAACTTTATCTCCTAATGCTTTAATTACTTCTGTAGGAGGGCCAATAAATACTAATCCTGCTTCACGGCACGCTTTAGCAAAATCAGGATTTTCTGCAAGGAAGCCATAACCTGGATGGATAGCTTCAGCTCCAGTCCTCTTAGCTGCAGCAATCATCTTTTCAATACTCAAATAATCAAAACATGGCCCATCCCCTAACCAAACTGCTTCATCTGCTTGAATTACATGTCTTGCTTCTGCATCTGGTGTTTCATAAACAGCTACTGCTGCACTTCCCCATTCTTTGATAGCTCTGATAATCCTTGAAGCAATTTCCCCTCTATTTGCTACCAAAATTTTTTTAAACCTTCTTTTCAACATAATCCCCTTTTTAATTGAAACACTACTTTATGTCAAGTTTATGTCAAATTTTATTTAAATTACTTTAGGTTTTAAAGCATAAGGTAAAGGATCTTCTATACCAGCTAAGGCAAAGGCTCTAAGACGTAATAGACAAGAAGGGCATTTACCACAAGCAACAGTTTCATTTTGATAACATGACCAAGTAAGGTGAAAAGGAGCTTTAAGTTCAGCTCCTTTTTTCACTACTTCCCATTTCTTCATGTGAATAACAGGTGTTACAATCTCAATATGTGTTTCAGGTTTTGTTCCTAATTCTATCAATCGATTATAAGCCTTAAAATATTCCTCACGACAATCTGGATATCCACTACTATCTTCTTCCATTGCTCCTATAAAAATCTTTTCTGCACCAATTACTTCTGCCCAAGAAACACCTATAGCAATAAGATGGGTATTGCGAAAAGGTACATAAGTAGTAAGGACTTCTTTATCTTCTAATACATACTCTGGTATTGGAATCTGCGTATCTGTAAGACTTGAACCTCCAATTTCTTTTAAAAAATTTAAAGAAACTACTAAACGATATTTTGCTTTATAATAATTGGCAATATCTTCAAAAGCCTTCAATTCTCTTTTTTCTGTGCGTTGACCATAATTCACATGTAATAAAGCAAGCTCATATTCTTGTGCAGCAATAGCTGTTGTTACACAACTATCTAATCCACCACTTACTAACACTACTGCTAATTTTTTCATGATTTGGGACTATTTTGGTAGTTCTTCCTCTACAAACTTTTCGCCTAAAGGTGAAATGGTATAATATCCTCTTTTTGAGCCCTTATTAAAATATTTATATCTACTTCTTACATCTCTAATTGCCTGTGTAAGTACTTTAGGAGGGGTGAGACCAAGGGCTTGATAACATTGACGCAAATCTGTTTGTGAAAATTCTTCTTTCCCTTCAAAGTGTTTTAAATAATAAGCAAATACAGTAATTGTTTTTAAATGACTACGAGGATTTTTCTGCTGATAAAATTCATAAAGCTTTCTAGTATTGATAGCTACTAGTGTAGGAGTTGTTGATCTTAATTTTGCCTGTAAATATTCAAGTAAATAATCTTTAATTTTTCCCCATTCTTCTTTCACAAAAGCTTCTGTCCCTTCTATTTCCCAGCTTAAATCTTCTAATGTGAAACCAATGCGGGTTAAATTTTCCATTTTTACCTCCTATTTTTCAATATTATATACTTCTCCAGGCTTTAAGACTACAATTTTTACCTCCGGTGCAATCTTTTGTGCAATTTCAACAAAAGAATTAGCATCTGGAGCAATAATAGGGAAAGTACCATAATGCATGGGTATAGCTAATTTAGGTTTTAGAAGTTTTAAAGCTTTGGCTGCTTGATAAGCATCCATGGTGAAAACCCCTCCAATAGGAATTAATGCTACTGTTAAGGGATAAATTTCACTAATCAGTTGCATTTCACTAAAAATACCTGTATCTCCTGCATGATAAATATTTATATCCTGAAAGCTAATAATATAACCTGTAGCAACCCCACTACTACTTGAATGGTAAGCCTGAACCATTGTTATAGTTATGTTATTTATGTTAAAAGAACCTCCAATATTTAAACCATATCCATTATTTGCAATATTTTTTTCAGACAATCCAGCTTCAGCAAATTTTCTAGCTGTTTCTACATTAGCAACAAGAATACCATTACTTTGTTTAACAATCTCAATTGCTTGACCAGTATGGTCAAAATGATCATGAGTAACAAGTACGATTTCAGCATCTTTTATTTCTTGCCATTTAACAGGAGATTGAGGGTTTTCTAACCAAGGATCAATATAGATTTTCTTTCCATTAATCTCTATTTTAAAAGCAGCATGTCCTAACCACACAATTTTTATCATAATACACCTCTCTATGTTTCCAAAAATAACTTACATTTTTCGAAAAATCAAGACAAAGATTTAATAGCTGTATAAAGACTTACTATTCCATTAGTAAGATAACGATGCTTTATATTATGAAAACCTGCTTTTTTCATTAAATTCATCCATTCATTTGGTTGATAGAATAAAGCAATAGAATTAGAAAGATATTGATAAGCTTCACATTCTCCACTTATTATTCCTCCTATTTTTGGCAAGAGATGCTTTAGATAAGCAAAGTAAAATGCCTTAAAATAAGGATGTAGAGGATGAGAAAATTCAAGAATAACTAATTTCCCTTTAATTTTTAAAACACGTTTCATCTCTTTTAATCCTGCTAGTTGGTCAGTAAAGTTTCTTACTCCAAAAGCAACCATTACAGCATCTATACTTTCATTTTTTAATGGTAAAGAAAGTGCATCACCAGCTATTGGGAAAATTCTCTTTTCTTTTTTATAACCATAAAAAAGCATAGATGGACAAAAATCTAGAGCAATAATTTTTCCTTTAAAATCAATCCATCTTAATAAAGCTTTACTTAATGGAAGAGTACCTGCACATAAATCCAATACTACTCCTTTTATTCCTTTAAGACATTTTACTGTTTGCCAACGCCAATAATGGTCAAGCCCAAGACTTAATAAAGAATTTAAAAAATCATACCATCTTGTTATTCGCTTAAATTTTTGCTGAACAAAAGATTTATCTGGTTGCATTTTATAAGCTTATTACAACATACTTATTTTCTTTGCAAGGAGTGTCTTGACAGTCTAAAAAAGCATGTACAAAAATGAAATGATGAAAAACTTAGAAATTTTAGAAAAAAGGCTTGGCTATTTTTTTAAAAATATTAAATTATTACAACAAGCTTTAATTCATCGCTCTTATGCTCATGAAGCAGGAGTTATAAGTAATGAAAGGTTGGAGTTTCTTGGCGATGCAGTACTTGAATTAGCTATTCGTACTTTTTTATTTGAAAAAGAGCCAAAATTGACAGAAGGTGAATTAAGCAGACTTAAGGCTTTTCTTGTTGAAGAAACTACTTTGGCTGAAGTGGCATGTTCACTTGGTCTTTCTGAATTTTTATGGTTAGGTAAAGGAGAAAAAGGGACTGAATCTATACTAGCAGATACTTTAGAAGCAGTTATAGCTGCAATTTATTTAGATAGCGATTTTACTACAGTAAAGAAGCTTATAAAAAAATTATTTAATCCTTGGTTTATTAAGGTTTATCAAGGTGATTATCGAGATTATAAAACAGAATTGCAAAATATTCTTCAATCTCGCTATAAACTTTTGCCAACTTACCGTATTCTTAAAATAAATGGGCCTGATCATGATCGAATATTTCAAGTAGGTGTATTTATTAAAAATGAGTTATGGGGAAAGGGTAAAGGAAAATCACGTAAAAAAGCAGAGCAAAATGCAGCAAAACAAGCATTACAACGGTTAAAAATATGAAGCCATATATTATTCCTATATTTATTCCACATATGGGTTGTCCACATCGTTGTATTTATTGTAATCAATCTAAAATTACTGGAATAAGAAGTTTTTCTTTAAATAAAATTAAAGAAACCATTGATTTTTTTCTAACTAGGAAAATTCATACTAAAAGAAATAAGCCACAAATTGCCTTTTATGGAGGAAGTTTTACTGCTTTAGAGCCTTTTCAAAGAAAAGCATTACTTTCACTTGCTTTTCATTATATACAAAAACAAAAAGTAGAAAGTATTAGACTATCTACAAGACCTGATGCTATAAATGAAGAAATATTAAATGAATTAAAATCTTATAGTGTGAAAACAATTGAATTAGGTGTGCAATCACTTGATGAAAATGTTTTAAATATTGCCAAAAGAGGGCATAGTGTAAAAGATGTTTTTAAAGCTACAACTATGATAAAAGAAGCTGGTTTTTCTATAGGTTGGCAACTTATGATAGGTCTTCCAAGTGAGACTGAGAAAACTTGGCAAATGATGATTAATGAAGTACTTAGTTGGCATCCAGATTTTGTACGTATTTATCCTACAATTGTTCTTAAAAACACTGTGCTTGCTCGCTGGTGGAAAGAGGGAAGGTATAAACCTCTTACACTTAAAAAAGCAGTAGAAATTTGTAAAAAATTGGTTATGGCATTTGAAGATGCAGGTATTTCAGTAATTCGTTTGGGATTGCAGCCTACTTCAAGTCTTATTAAAAATATTATAGCAGGTCCTTGGCATCCGTCATTTGGTGAGATGGTTAGAGCAGCTATTTTTAGAGAAAAAATTATAACTATTTTAAAAAAACAATTTAAAAATAATACAAAAATAAATATTTTTGTCTCACCTAAAATAATTTCTCAATGTTTAGGTCAAAAGAAGGAAAATTATTATTATCTTAAGCAAATTTTTCCTGAAAAAAGGATTGCCATTTTACCTGATTTGAGTTTAAAAAAAGAAGAAATAAAAATAGTTGCTTATAACAGGGGGTGAAGCGGTGTTAATTGTCGCCTTTGGTGATATTCATGGACGTCTAAGTTATATTGATCAAATTAAAGAATTATCTCAAGCAGATTGGGTTATTATCACTGGTGATTTAAGTAATGGAGGAGGGAAAAAAATCGGAGAAGAAGTGATAAATCGAGTTAAAAAATATAATAAAAATATTTTAGCTCAAATAGGAAATATGGATACACTTGAAATGGATGCTTATTTTAGTGATTTGAATATAAATTTACATGGTCATGGTTACAAACTTAGCGAAGAAATAGCTATTTTTGGTGTAGGTGGTTCTTCTCCTACTCCTTTTGGAACTCCTACTGAATACTCAGAAGAAGAATTGGCTGCATTTCTTTTTGCAGCTTATGAAGAAATTAAAGATATACCGCATAAAATTCTTGTTTCTCATACACCACCTTATGGAACAAAGGTAGATATTGTAGGAAGGGGTGAACATGTAGGTAGTCGAATAATAAGAGAATTTATAGAAAAATATCAACCTGACTTATGTTTAACAGGGCATATTCACGAATCTCGCAATATTGATAAAATAGGAAATACTCTTATTATTAATCCTGGTACTATTGACCAAGGATATATTCTAATTCAATGGAAAGAAGGAGAGTTTATAACTAAGTTAAATTCTTATTTATAAAAGAAAGGAGGGAAGGGCATTGAAGGAGGAAAAAATTCGTAAGAAGGACAAGATCTTACCAGCAAAAGGGCGTTTGGGAGTATTATTACCTGGCTTAGCCGGGGCAGTAAGTACTACTTTTATTGCCGGGGTGGAAGCTGTAAGAAGAGGAATGGCTTTACCAATTGGTTCTCTGGCTGAGATGGGCACTATCCGTTTGGGAAGAAGAGATGAGCATCGAGTGCCTAAAATAAAAGAATTTATTCCCTTAGCCCGTCTTGAAGACCTTGTATTTGGTGGTTGGGATATTTTTGAAGATAATCTTTATGATGCTTGCTTAAAAGCAAAGGTTTTAGAAAGGCAGCTTGTAGAAGATTTAAAAGATTTTCTGATTAATATTAAGCCCTATCCAGCAGTTTTTAAACAAGAATTTGTGCATAATTTAAAAGGTGAATATGTAAAAAAAGAAAAAAATTATATGGATTTAATTGAAGCCTTAAAAGCAGATATTGAAGATTTTAAACAAAAACATCAGTTGGATCGTTGTGTAATGGTGTGGTGTGGGAGTACAGAAGCTTATTTAAAACCACAAGAGGTTCACCAATCTCTTAAAGAATTTGAAGAAGGTTTAAAACGCAATGATGTCAATATTGCACCAAGTATGCTTTATGCTTATGCAGCTATTACTAGTGGTATTCCATTCATTAATGGTGCACCTAATCTAACAGTAGATATTCCAGCTATGATAGAATTGGCAGAAAAATATGAAGTGCCTATTGCTGGTAAAGATTTTAAAACAGGTCAGACTCTACTTAAAACCATTATTGCACCAGGTCTAAAAGCTAGATTATTAGGTCTTACAGGTTGGTTTTCAACAAATATTTTAGGTAATCGTGATGGTCTGGTTTTGGATGATGAGGCATCATATAAGACTAAAGCTGTTAGTAAACTTTCTCCTCTAGAATATATTTTACAACCTCATATTTATCCTGAACTTTATGGTAATATTTATCATAAAGTACGTATTAATTTCTATCCACCTCGGGGAGATAATAAAGAAGCATGGGATTGTATAGATATTTTTGGCTGGTTAGGCTATGAAATGCAAATTAAAATTAATTTCTTATGTCGAGATAGTATCCTTGCTGCCCCGGTGGTATTAGATCTCGCTTTATTTACTGATTTTGCTCAACGTGCAGGTCTTTATGGTATTCAAGAATGGCTTTCCTTTTACTTTAAAAGTCCTATGTATAAAAAAGGACTTTATCCTGAACATGATCTTTTCATTCAATTAATGAAATTAAAAAATACTCTACGTTTCTTAATGGAAGAAGAACAAATTACACATTTAGGACTTGACTATTACATTGAATAAAAAGTCCTGCACCTTTTTAGGTGCAGGACAAAATTTTTATTTATGTACTAATTGATACATTAACCCAGTAAGAATCTATATCTATTGCTTTTCCGTCTTCATCCATTACATCCCAATCAATATCTGCTTCTTTCTTTTCTCTTTCTCTCCCACATTTTTCACATAAAATCATTTTCATCATTCCTCTTAAAGAATGCACAGGTTTTTTTGTCTTAGCAAATCTCTGTCCAGGTCTAATTACATCTCCACACCACTGGCATCTAATTTCTAAAGGTTCTTTCACCATTTTCACCTCCTTTAACAATTTTCTTAATTTATCTAACCATTTCTTCTTTAATCGTCAAGTTGAATATTGTCAACATTTATTTTTGGACTTAATTTAAATTTATGAATGTGCGTCTTGTTGCTTTTAAACTTCTTGTTGATTGGGAAAGGAAGAAAAAGCAAGCAGATGCTTTATTAGAACAAACTCTTTTATATCGCTATAAAAATATATCTCAACATGAAAGGGCATTTCTTACTGAATTGTTCTATGGAGTATTGCGTTGGTTAAATCAATTAGATTATATTATTGACCAATTTTCACATGTTAAACCTAAGAAGATAAGCATTAAAGTGCGATCTCTTTTGCGACTTGGTATTTATCAATTGTATTATCTTGATGGAATTCCTCCATGGGTAGCTGTTTATGAAACAGTAGAAATAGCAAAAAAAGAACTTCCTCCTTGGGTAATAGGATTTATTAATGCTATTTTAAGAAGGGTAGTTAGGGAAAAAGATAAAATAAAATTTCCAGATGATAAAGTTTCTTTTATTTCATTAAAATATGCACATCCTGAATGGATGGTTAAATATTGGCTTAAACACTTTGGAGAGGAAAATACTATCTCTATATGTAAATTCAACAATATGACTTCTCCTATTGTTATTCGCACAAATACATTAAAGATTACAAGAGAAGAATTAAAGAAAAAATTTTTGTCTATAAATTTAAAAGCAAATGAAACTCGTTTTACTCCCGAAGGACTGATTTTAGGGAAATTACCTTGTTCTTTATCAGAATTGCCAGGTTTTAAAGAAGGATTGTTTTTTCCACAATCAGAAGTATCTCAGATTATCACTCATCTTCTTTCTCCTAAGTCTGATGAGATAATATTAGATGGTTGTGCTGGAGTAGGTGGAAAAACTACTCATATTGCACAATTGATGCAAAATAAAGGGAGAATTTATGCCATTGAACCAAATAAGGAAAGAGTACAACGTCTCTATCAAAATTTAAAAAAATTTGAAATAAAAAATACTATAGTAAAACCAGGATTTTTAGAAAAAAATATTACTTCATTTCCCAAAAACTATTTTGACCGTATTCTTATAGATGCACCCTGTTCTGGATTAGGGGTCTTAAGAAAAAATGTAGATTTAAAATGGAGAAAAAAAGAAGAAGATATTAAAAGACTTTCTCAATTACAACTTCTTCTTTTAAAAAGCATTCCATTTTATTTGAAAAAAAATGGTATACTTCTTTATGTTACTTGCACTTTAACTAAAGAAGAAAATGAAGATGTAATAAAAGCATTTTTAAAAATGTTTCCTAATTTTTGTTTAGAAGATATTGCATTTTTATTCCCTCAATATGCCCAATTTTGTAAAAATTGTTTTTTTCAAACTTTACCTCATCTTCATAATCTTGAAGGTTTTTTTGCTGCCCGTTTGCGGAAGGTTGACGATTGAAAAAATCCCTTATAAAAAAGAGCATTCAAGGGGGGAATATGTCTAAAAAATTTAAAATTGCTCCATCTATTCTTTCAGCAGACTTTGCTAATTTAGCAGTAGAGATAAAGGCAGTAGAAAAAGCGGGAGCAGATTGGATTCACATAGATGTAATGGATGGGCATTTTGTACCTAATTTAACTATTGGCCCACCTGTAATAGCTTGCTTACGTCAAGTTACGAAGTTACCTTTAGATGTTCACTTAATGATAGAAAAGCCAGAAAGATATATAGAAGAATTTGTTAAAGCAGGAGCTGATATTCTTACTGTTCATGTAGAAACATGTATTCATTTACATCGCACCTTGCAATTTATTCGCTATTTTGGGAAAAAAGCTGGTGTGGCTTTAAATCCTGCTACACCTCTTTGTTTTTTAGAACCTATATTAAAAGAAGTGGATTTAGTGCTTATTATGAGTGTTAATCCAGGATTTGGTGGACAAGAATTTATATCTCAAGCCTTAGATCGTATACAAACAGTGCGAAGGTGGATTGAGGAAAATCAACTAAAAATAGATTTAGAAGTAGATGGTGGGATTAATGAAAAAACCATTTCAGCTGTAGCTAAAGCAGGAGCAAATGTCTTTGTAGCTGGTTCAGCTATCTTTGGTAAAGGAAATTATAAAGAAATAATACAGAGTTTTAGAAAAAAGATTAAAATGGTCTCTGGTTAAGGAGGTAGTATGCCTATTACATTAAATATGGTTCTTCCTGGTAAGAAAGTGCGAATAATAATGGTAGAAGGTGGCGTAAGATGTCGTCAATGCTTAGCAGAGTTAGGAGTGTATCCTGGAGATGTAATAAAGGTAATAAGAAGTGCCCCATTTGCAGGGCCTATACTTGTAGAGGTCAATGGTGCAAGAGTTATGCTTGGTAGGGGAATGGCAAGTAAAATTATAGTGGAGGAGGTAACTTGAGAATAGTATTAGTAGGTCAGCCAAATTGTGGTAAAAGCACTATCTTTAATTATATAAGTGGTTACAAAGCCGTTACTGCTAATTTTCCTGGAACTACTGTTAAATACACAGTTAGTAAACTTTATATTAATGGTTATCTTTGTGAATGTGTAGATTTACCAGGTACTTATTCTCTTATTTCTACTGATGCTGCTGAACAAGAGGCCAGGCGTTATCTTTTAACACAAAAAGTAGATGTTATTGTTAATGTTTTAGATGCTTCAATCCTTGGTCGGAGTTTGGAGCTTACATTAGAATTATTAGAGTTATGTAAACCAATGGTAATAGCCTTGAATATGATTGATGAGGCAGAACGTAAAGGTATCCATATAGATGAAAAACAATTAGCCAATATTTTAGGAGTGCCTGTTATAAAAACAATTGCTTATACAGGTCAAGGTTTAACAGAACTTTTGCGAATAGCAATTAAAGCCTATGAAAGGAATATTGTTGGTTCTCCTCCTATTTTAAGTAAAGATGTGGAAAAAGTGGTAGTAGCATTTATGAAAAAAGTAAGAGATATAGCTAAAAAAATGCACATTCCTCCTCGTTTTTTAGCTTTAAAACTTTTAGAAAAAGATCCTGAACTTGAAAAGATAGTTTTAAATTTTCATTTATCTCTTTCTTCTTATTTAAAACAAGCCCAAAAGCAACTTGAAGAGACACATGGTCGTCCATCAGATGTAGTCATATCTTCTGAACGTCATGGTTTAGCTATGCATATTTATGAAAAAGTAGCTAAGATCCTTCGTACTCCAAAACCAGATATTCGGGATAAGATAGATGATGTACTTATGCATCGTATATGGGGTTATGTATTTTTAGTAGCAATTTTTTATGGTTTTTTTAATCTTGTTTTTAAAATTGGTAGTTATATTGAAGAACCTTTGATGAAAATATTTGATTCTCTTCTTATTAAAATGCAATCTTTTTTTAATTCTTCTTTCTCTTATGTTGTTATAGAAGGTGCAATACAAGGAATTGCTGGAGGGGTCGCTATTGTTTTGCCTTATTTAGTGCCATTTTTCATTGGTTTAGCATTACTTGAAGATTCTGGATATTTGCCTAGAGTAGCTTTTCTTCTTGATTCTTTTATGCACCGTATTGGGCTTCATGGGAAATCAATAATTCCTCTTCTTTTAGGTTATGGTTGTAGTGTGCCAGCAGTTATGGCTACACGTGTGCTTGAATCAGAAAGAGATAGATTCATTACTGCTATTCTTTCTACTTTCATTCCTTGCTCTGCCCGTACAGTAATTATTCTTGGTCTTGTATCTTATTATCTTGGTCCAAATTATGCTTTTGGAATTTATATTTTAAATATACTTATTGTTGGTCTTAGTGGTAAAATTTTAACTCATCTTTATCCTGAAGTTACACCAGGTTTACTTCTTGAAGTACCAAAATATCATATTCCTTCTTTCAAATCCATTGCAATAAAGTCTTGGTATAGATTAAAAGAATTTATTGTTATTGCCTGGCCTATACTTGTTGTTGGTAGTGTTATTTTAAGTATTTTACAATTTTTTCATTTAGATAAAATTATAAATACTTTTTGTCTTCCTATTACTTTAATTTTAGGTTTGCCAGAGGTTATAGGTACAACCTTAATCTTTGGAATATTGAGAAAAGAACTTTCATTAATTATGCTTTTACAGGCACTTGGTACACAAGAATTATTAACTGTTATGACAAAAGGACAAATATTAACTTTTACTATCTTTGTTGTTTTTTATATACCTTGTTTAGCTACAATAGCTGCATTATGGCAGGAAATCGGAGCAAAAAAAACAATTTTTGCTTTAATTTTCACTACTCTTATTGCCTTTTTCTTTGGTGTTTTGACCAGAGGCTTAGTTTATATTTTAGGAGTATAAAATGAGTGTCTATCCAATTATCTTAGGTCAAAAAACTGTTTATACAGAAAAAAGACTTACTGTATATTCTCCTTATACTCATCAACCTGTAAGTGAAGTATGTTTAGCTACTGAAAAAGAAATAGAAGAAGCAATTTTAGCCGCACAAAAGGCTTTTTCTATATTAAAACATATGCCTGCTTATATCAAAGCAAATGCTCTTTTTCAAATTAGTGAAGGAGTAAAAGAAAAAGCAGAGGAATTAGCACAAACTATAACTAAAGAAGCAGGTAAGCCCATTTCATTAGCAAGGATTGAAGTAAATCGATGTATTGATTTGTTCAAATATGCTGCAGAAGAAGCAAAGCGTTTTGGTGGTGAGATTGTCCCTTTAGATTTAGATAAATTGGGAGAAAATCGATTGGGTATTTATAGGCGATTTCCCATTGGGCCTATGCTTGGTATTACTCCTTTCAATTTCCCTTTAAATCTCGTTGCTCATAAAGTAGCACCTGCTTTAGCAGTAGGTAATCCTATTATTATTAAACCTTCTTCTGCCACTCCTACTGCTGCTTTAATTTTGGGAGAAATAATAGCTAAAACAGATTTACCAGAAGGAACAATAAGTATTTTACCTTGCTCAACAGATATAGCTGAAAAGATGGTAAAAGATGATCGCCTTGTTATGTTGACTTTTACAGGTAGTCCTGAAGTAGGATGGTATTTAAAAAACATAGCAGGGAGAAAACGTGTAGTGTTAGAACTTGGTGGTAATGCTGCTTTAGTTATATCATCTTTACGTTTAAAGGAATTTTTATTAGAAAGAGCTATTTTTGGAGCATTTTATCAAGCAGGTCAGGTATGTATTTCTATTCAACGTATATTTGTTAGAAAAGATTTGTATAAAGAATTTCTTAATGATTTTCTGAAAAAAGTAGAAGATGTCAAAACTGGGGATCCATTTGATGAAGATGTATTAGTAGGACCTCTTATTAATAAATCAGCAGCTGATAGGGTAGAGTCATGGATAAAAGAAGCAATAGAAGGTGGTGCAAAATTATTAATAGGAGGTGAAAGAAAAGATAATCTTATTTATCCAACAGTTTTAACTAATACACGTCCAGAAATGAAGGTAAATGCTAAAGAAATCTTTGGCCCAGTAGTAACTGTAGAGTCATTTGAAAAATTTAATGATGCTGTTGCTATGGTAAACAATTCTGTTTATGGTCTTCAAACAGGCATTTTTACTGATAAATTAGAAGAGGTTTTTTATGCTTATAATCATTTAGATGTAGGTGGTGTTATTATTAACGATATACCTACTTATCGAAGTGATCCTATGCCATATGGAGGAGTTAAACTTTCTGGTTTGGGAAGAGAAGGTATACGTTATGCTATGGAAGAAATGAGTGAAGGTAAACTTTTAGCTATTAAATATGTCTAATGATTTCTTAAAAGATTTAGATCTCAAAATTTATAATCAGAAACAAAGTGAGTTTTTTAATAATGTAATGGAATTTTTTACCCAACCTTTACCTTTAGAAATTAAAAAAAATCTTGAAAAAATTGTTGCCTTTGCTAATATTGTTCAGGATGAAGTTATTTTAGATGTAGGTGCAGGTACTGGTGTTTTAATTCCATATTTTTTGAAATATAAACCTAAAAAAATTATTGCCTGTGATCTTTCTAAACGTATGTTGAATTATTTAAAGCAGCAGTTTCCTGAAGTAGAAACATATCTTATGGATATCAGAGACTTACATTTACCTAATGCATATATTGATGTTGCTTTTTTAAATGCTGTTTGGCCAAATATTGGTGATAAACCAGGTGCTTTGAAAAACTTATATCGTATATTAAAAGACAATGGTCGTATAATTATTAGCCATCCAGAGGGGAAAGCATTTGTGAATAATTTGAAGAAGATTCTTCCTTTTCCTATCAATTCTTTACCAGAAAAAGAAGAATTGAGAAAATTTCTTAAAAAATTCGGTTTTTCTCTTAAAAATTTTATAGATGAACATCGTTTTTATTTTGCATTAGCCTTTAAAGTAAAAAAGGAGGATTAGATGAGAAAACTTTTATTTATTTTGATATTTTTTATTTTTTTACCTTTATTTGCTATTGCTGCTCCTCAAAAAATAGCTATTGCACCTTTTGCTATTTATGCTCCTCTTGAATTTCATTATTTAAAAGATGGCATATATACAATGTTTTTTACTCGTCTTTTCTGGGAAAATAAAGTGGAAGTATTAGAAAGAGAAATAATAGAAAATACTATGCAACAACTTAATATAAAAAATGTCTCTAATATTGAAAAAGCAAAACAATTAGGGGATGCGCTTAATGTAGATTATGTTCTTTATGGAAGCATAACAATATTTGGAAAGGGAGCAAGCATAGACTTAAACTTTTTAGACCTTGCTACAAAAAAGGTTTATCCATTTTTTGCGCAATGTGATAACTTAAGTGATTTAATTTCTAAAATAGATTCCCTGGCAGCAAGAATTAACAATGCTATTTTTGGTCGAAAAGTAGTTACAACTAAACAACCTATTCAGTCTCAATCTACACCTGTTAAAGAAACAAAGATTTTATCTAAAAAAATAAAATTGAAGAAATGGTATAGTTATCCCATGCCTTTAGAAGCAAAAGGATTGGCTGTTGGTGATGTAAATGGTGATGGTTACAATGAGGTAATTTTAATTGATGATAATGATATTTGGATCTACCAATTTAAAGATGAAAGGCTTTTGCTTATTAAGAAAAAAGAAGGATCTCCACATATCTTTTTTGTAAATGTAGATTTATATGACCTTAATAATGATGGTAAAGAAGAATTATTAATTAGTAATGTGATAAGAAAGAGAGTAATGTCAATTATTTATAGCTGGCAAAATGGTAAACTTGAGCCATTAGCAAAAGACATTCCTTGGTATCTTCGTGTGCAAACATACCCAGATGGTAAAAAAGCAATTTTGGGACAAAAAGGAGGTATTGAAGTTCCATTTAAAGAGGGTATCTTCCGTTTAACTTGGAATGGCAATGGATTTGATGTTAAAGAGAGAGTATCTTCCTTAAAAGATGTTCAAATTTATAATTGTATTTTTGCGGATTTAACTGGTGATGAAGTTGAGGATATTTTGATGCTTGATGAAGAGGATTATCTTGTTTTGCTTACAAAAACAGGAAACAAAGAATGGAAAAGTGGTGAGCATTATAATGGCTCTTTTTATTACTTAGAAGGCAAGCCTATAGATGAGGATGCGTTTAATCCTCGATTAGAAAGGATATATATTCCAGGTCGGATGCTTATTACAGAACTTGATCAAAAACCACCCTATGAAATAATTTTTTATCAAAATCATTCACGGTTTGGTCGAATTGTAAAAAATTATAAAAGTTTTAAGAGTGGAGAATTAAGAGTACTTGTTTGGGATGGATTAGGAATGAAAATAAAATGGCGTTCTCCAGAAATTGATGGTTGCATTACTGATTGTACTTTAGCTGATTTTGATAATGATGGTGAGACTGAATTAATTTTTACAGTTGTAAAACATAGAAAAACTACTTTATTTTCTAAAGCAAGAACAATTATTATAGCCTATAATTTAAAGGCTATTAAGTTAAAAGAAGAATAAGACGGGGAGGTAAAAACCTCCCCGTATCTACAAAATTAGTGTTTTTTAGGATGACATTTGCTACAGCTTGTAGGTGGTTTTTTTCCAGCTTTCTTTTCTGCTTTATGACAGCCAACACAATTCATATGATAAGCACACTTGAGACCAGGCGCCTTACCTTTAGGATAAGTCTTTTTACAGAAACTAAGAGCATCTTTTTCTGCTGCAGCTGGCTTATGGCATTCTGAACACTTCTTTACCGGATCACCCTCTTTCCATACATTCTTCCCTTCTTTGTAAACATGATGACACTCAGTACAGGCGATTTTGTGTTCTTTAAAATGTTTTTCATGTGTAAATTCCACAGCTGCTTTCTTAAGCTTACCAAAAGCCTCATCTTTAATAGTGATTGTAGCAGGAACATCACCACTAATCGCTACTTTATAAATTGCTCCCAAAAACATTACCATTAAAACAACTGCTATTACCTTTACATAGCGCATTATCATTTCACCTCCTTTCTTTTTTTGAGATAAATAATAAAAATGACTAGACATTTTGTCAAGAAATTTTTTGCAATTTAGTTGACAGTTTATAGGGTTAGTGATAGCATCAAAAAAGATGGAGGAGATAAGAGTGAAAGAATTTAAAAAAATGTTAGTACCTATTGACTTTTCTGAAGTAAGTATAGTGCTTGTTCCTTATGCTAAATATTTTGCTGAGAAACTTCAAGTTAAGGTTCATCTCCTCTATGTTGTAAGAAGCCTTGATTATTTTGGCGGTTTTTATGTACCTCATACTTCTATTAAAAAGTTTGAAGAAGAGATTATTAAAGGCGCAGAAAAAAGAATGAAAGATTTTGTTGAAGAACATTTTAAAGATTTTCAAGTTAAATTCCATGTTTTGATTGGTGATGCTGCTACAGAAATTTTAAATTTTGCTGAAAAAGAAAATATTGATTTAATTTTAATGGGTACTCATGGTCGTAAAGGTTTAGATAAAATTATTTTTGGTAGTGTAGCTGAAAGGGTAGTAAAAGGAGCATCTTGTCCAGTACTTACAATCAATCCCTATCGGTCTAAATTGTAAAAATTTTTCCTGGGTTAAGAATATTATTTGGATCTAAGGTATGCTTTAATCGTTTCATTAAATGAAGAGTATTTGGTTCTATTTCCCAAGGTAGGAATGCTGCTTTTTTATAGCCAATACCATGTTCTCCGGTAATAGTACCACCAAAATTTAAAGTATTTTTTATAATCTCTTTAGCTATAGTTTCTGCTTTATTTTTTTCTTTAGAAGAATATAAAATATTTACATGGAGATTGCCATCACCAATATGACCAAAACACAAAATATGTATTTTATATTCTTTTCGTAACATCTTAATTTTCTTTATCATAGAAAAAATATGGCTATATGGTACAACAATATCATAACTTGCTTTTTTTTCTCCAAGTTGAAATAAAATTGGTGAAATAGCTCGTCTTATTTCCCATAATTCACTTTTTTCTTTTTTTTCTTTTTTAATCACTTCCACTTTTAATTCATTTGCTATGGTAATAATGTTTTCTAACATAATATTGACAACTTTTTCACTTCCATCTACTTCTAAAAGCAATAAACCCTCTCCTGGTGGTAAATCAAAAGGAAATTTATCTTTTATACATTCTCGGCATAAATCATCCATAAACTCTATAGCTGTGAGACGTTCTGGTAAATGTAAAAGCCTCATCAATAAATGAGGTAAGACTTTAAGTTTTTCTAAATTTAACAATATTGTGCCTTTTGCAGGAGGAAATGGTAGTAAACGCAACAAAATTTTAGTAAAGATTCCAAGTGTGCCTTCTGAGCCAACAAAAAAAGATGTAATATCATATCCACTTACTCCCTTGATAGTTTTGCGTCCTGTATGAATAATTTCACCTGTAGGTAATACAATCTCCAAAGCTAAAACATAGTCTCGAGTTACACCATATTTTACTGCCCTTGCTCCTCCAGCACAGGTAGCTATATTTCCTCCGATAGTAGAAAAAGAAAGACTAGCAGGATCAGGAGGATAAAAAAGCCCTTTTTCAGCTACTGCTTGTTGTAATTCTCCTGTAATGACACCTGGTTCTACCCATACATAAAAATTTTTTTCATCAATTTTTAAAATACGATTTAAACGGCTTAAAACAATTACTACCCCTCCTTTTAAAGGTACTGCTCCTCCAGCCATTCCTGTTCCAGCTCCTCTAGGGATTACAGGAAAATGATATTTATTGGCTAATTTAATAATAGCTGAAATTTCTTCAGCTGATCCAGGAAAAACTACTGCTTCTGGCATTTTTTTCTCTTGTGTAGCATCATATGCATAAGATAAAAGATCTTCTTTTTCATCAGAAAAAAAATCTCTACCTACAATATTTATAAGGGCTTTAGTTACTTTAGAGGAAAGCATATTAACTTATACACATAATGTTTCTTTTCTGCAAGAAAATAGTTGCTTTTTAAAAAGATTTTTGCTAATAAAAATTTTACATGATTTTCAGATATTAGCTATATTATTTTGATGAAAAAAATTTCTAATATTAATATTTCAGTTTGGATTTATATCTTTATTTTATTAAGCTTAATTTTGTTTATTTTAAGCCAATTTTATTATTATCAAAAAGGTTTAAAAGAAGTAGAGTATCAATTAGATTTACAATTTAATTATGAATTGGAAAAATTACAGGCTTTTCTCTATGAAGAAATAAATAGCGCTATCCTTTTTTTTGAAAATTATTTTGGCTCTTTACCTTCTACATACTCACCTTTTGAATACTTTGACTTTATTGCCCAAAGACATTTGTCTGCTTTACCTTTAAAAGTTGCCTTTTTCTTTAATAAAAAAAACATACTTAAATTTTATGGGCAATATAATTTTACCTTACCTTTAAAAGAGCTATCTCAAACAGAGAAATTTATAACCTATGTTCAAAATGCTTATAAAACTAAAAAGGTGACATTTTACTTAAGTAATTTTTTATTTTTTTCAAAAGATATTTCCTTTTTAAATACCCCTTTTTTTGTTATTATTGCACCTGTTTTTTGGCCTACATTAAATAATTATATTGGGGCTTTTGTTGGATTCATTGATATAAAAAATATTTTAGAAAAATATTTAAGTTATTTGAAAAACTTTATACCTGCTTCCTTTTTCATTATAGATGAAAAAGGGATCATTATTTATCACACAGATTCTTCTTTTTGCCATCAACCGTTCAAAAAAATATTTAAAGATATTCCATCAGCACATCAAGACAAAATAAATATTGTTATTGAGCAGATATTAAAAGAAGAAAAGGGAAGTTGTGATGGTTATGATTCTCGATTAGTTTATACAGCTTTTTATTTTCCAGATAAAACACGATGGGTTTTTGTTTATTCTTATCCTAAAAATTTAAGAAAAACTTATCTTTATCCTTTGATTAAAGGTGGTATGATTTCTGCTTTTCTTATAATTACCTTTTTAGCTTTATTATTGTTTACCATTAATCGATTTTATACTTCTACTATAAAATTTGTTTCTCCTTATTATCAAGCTATTAAAAGCCTTATAGATCCTTTTGTTATTACCGATTTAAATGGTCGGATTATTTATGCTAATCCTGCATTTAAGCGTTATTTAAGTAATAAAGTAAAAGAAGGAGAAAAGCTTTGTGCTATTTCGCCTGATTTTCACCGAGGAGAAATGCCTCTTTGGCATAGAGAAATGTTGAATAGTATAAAGAAAGGGAAAGATTATGAACTCCCTCGTTATTGTTTTGAGACAGCCCAAGGAGAAACTTTTTGGACCCGGGTGGTTTTTTCTGTGCTTAAAGATGCTAAAGGAAATCCTACTTATGTAGCCATAGATTTTAATGATATCACACGTCAAGTTAAATTAGAAAAGACTTTAGAAGAATACACAGAACAATTAGAAGAATTGGTGATAAAACGTACACAGGATTTAATAGAAAGTGAAGAACAATATCGCCAAATTTTTGAAACACAATTAATGGGCATTTTTATCATCCAGCCAACAGGAGAATTTTTGATGTTTAATGAAAAATTTAAAGAAATTAGTGGTTATAGTGAAGAAGAACTTTTAAAACTTAATTTTAAATCAATGTGTTCTCCAACCGAACGTGCGGCTTTGCAAAAATTGTTTCAAGATTGTCTTAATCAACAAAGTGTTTTTTACCGAGAAATGAGATTTTTTCCTAAAGAAAAGCATACTATTTTTGTTGATCTTTTTCTTCAAGCAACAAGATTTAAAAGAGAAACAGCTATTCTTGGGTTTATCTATGATATTACTCAAAGAAAGGCTCTAGAAGAAAAATTGCGTGAACAGGATAGAATTGCTGTTTTAGGTGAAATGGCTGCTGGGGTTGCGCATGATATAAACAATCTATTAATGATGATTATGGGTAATTTAGAATTAGTAAATTTCTTTTTAGAAAAAAATTCAATTAAAGCTAAAAGCTATTTGGAAAAAGCATTGAATGTGGCAGAGGAAGGGGAAGGTATTGTAAGGCGACTTTATGCATATGCTCATAAAAGATTACAAACAGCAGAAGTCATTTCTGATTTAAATAAGCTTTTAAAAGAAACAGTGCTTTTAACTAAACCTTTCTGGCGTACACAAGCTCGAAGAGAGGGAAGGGAGATTAATGTTATTGAAGAATATGGTAATGTAGGACCAATAGCAGGTACTCCGGTGGAATTAAAAGAAGTTTTTATAAATTTAATCAAAAATGCTGTTGAAGCTATTCCAGAGAAAGGAGAAATTTTTATCAAAACTTGGCAAGAAAATAAAATGAATTGTGTAATGATCAAAGACAATGGGCAAGGTATTCCTGAAACTATTATGCCAAAAATTTTTGAACCATTTTTCAGTACAAAAGGTGAGAAAGGAAGTGGTTTAGGATTAGCAGTAAGTTTAGGAATTGTTCGAGCTCATGGTGGTGATATTAAAGTGGAAAGTAAGGAAGGAAAAGGAGCAACTTTTTATGTTTATTTACCTATTATTGATCCTAATCTTATTGTTAGTTTGAAGAAAAAAGAAGAGGTTATCAAATCTTCTTCTCTACGGAAGAAAAAGGTTTTAGTAGTAGATGATGAAGTAGAAATTCTCACAATCTTACGTGAAATTTTAACAAATCTTGGTATAGAAAATTTTGGTGTTGAAATACCATATAAAGCAATTGAATTAATGAAAAAATTTAAAGATGAAATAGGGTTGGTTATTACCGACTTAGGTATGCCTGAAATGAGTGGTTTTGAACTTGCAGAGAAAATAAAAGAAATTACTCCTGAAATACCTATAATCCTTCTTACAGGTTGGGGAGCAGCTGTGTCTTTAGAAGAAATTCAAGCACATAAAATTGATGATGTTTTAAGTAAACCTCTTGGTCTTGATAAATTGAAAGAATTATTAAAAAAATATGGTTTTGAAGTAAAATGAAATTGCATTTAAGAAAGTTTAATCAATTTTTGGAAAAAACAAAACAAAATTTAAGAAAAGATGAAAAGGAAAAAATAGAATTTTATCTAAATAAAATAGCTACTCAAAAAGTTTTTAGTTTTGATGAATGTAAGGAATTTAAAATTTTAGTTGAAAAAATAAGACAAGCTTTATCAGAAAAGGAAAAGGAAGAATTTGACTGGATTGCTCCTACTCTTTTAAGTTTTGCTTTAGCAATGATAGTAGATGAATTAGGACCATTATCTAAATAAATTAACCAATTTCTTTTAATGTATTTTTCCAAGCTTCTTTTAAAACATAAATATCTGTTTTTATTATTGTTTCTCCATTAATTCCCTTAACAATAAATTGTTCATCATCACGTACTTGTCCAATTTGTGCAAAAACACAATCTGTCATAAAACTTTCAAATGCTTCTTTATATTCTGGATGAATAGTTACAATAAATCTGCTTTGGGATTCAGAAAAAAGAATATAATCGTTTCTTTTTTCTCCTTCATAAGGCACATTTCTTAAATCTATTTCCATACCTAAACCACCTGCAAAGGCACTTTCAGCTAAAGCAACACCTAAACCACCATCTGAACAATCATGGCAACTGGCAATAATTTTTTCCATAATAGCATCATGTAAATTCAAATAAAGTCTTTTTGCTGTTTTAGCATTTACTTTAGGAACATTATTACCAATAAAACCATGTTCAGCAAAATATTCACTGCCTCCTAATTCATCATATGTCATACCTAAAATATAGATTAAGTCTCCTGGTCTTTTTACATCCATACTTACTACTTTACGTACATCTTCTATACGTGCAATAACAGAGAACAAAATAGTTGGAGGAATAGAGATTTTTATATCTCCAATACGATAATCATTTTTCATACTATCCTTACCAGAAATGCATGGTACACCATAAGCAGTAGTATAATCATAAAGGGCTTGATTAGCTCTAACAAGTTGAGCAAGTTTATAATCTCCATCAGGCGTTTTTTCTGACAAAATTGGATCACACCAACAGAAATTATCTAAAGTAGCCATGTGATTCAAATCACCACCAACACAGATGGCATTACGGATGGCTTCATCTAAAGCGCAAGCAGTCATATGGTAAGTATCTATATCACTATAACGTGGACATATACCATTTGATATTACTATTCCTTCATAGCTTTCTAATAGTGGTCTAATAACAGCAGCATCTGATGGGCCATCATTATATTTTCCAACAAGAGGTTTTAAAACACTACCACCTTGGACTTCATGGTCATATTGTCTTACAACACCTTCTTTACTGCAAATATTTAATCGACCAAGCATAACTTTTAGAGTTTCTGTTAAATCTTTTGGGCAAGGAAAATCTGGTTCAGGATGTTTAGGTGGTTTCCAACGAGCAACCATCTCTTTTTTAGGAACACCATTATGGAAAAAATGCATATCTAAATAAAGTACAGTTTTTCCTTTATAAAGAACATGAAATTTACCTGTATCAGTGAATTTTCCAAGAACAGTTGCTTCTACATCCATTTTTTTTGCTAAAGTAAGAAACTCTTCAATATGTTCAGGTGGTACTGCAAGTGTCATTCTTTCTTGAGATTCTGAAACAAAAATCTCCCAAGGGTCAAGTCCTGCATATTTTAATGGGGCTTTATCTAAATATAATTCAGCTCCTCCTGATTCTTTTGCCATTTCACCTACAGAGCAAGAAAGCCCACCTGCTCCATTATCTGTAATAGAATTATACCAACCTCTATCACGTGCAATAAGGAGGAAATCAAACATCTTTTTCTGAGTTATTGGATCACCAATTTGTACTGCAGTTACTGGCGATCCTTCATGTAATTCTTCTGAAGAAAATGTTGCTCCATGAATACCATCTTTGCCAATACGACCACCTACCATAACAATTAAATCACCAGGTTTTGCCTGTTTCATATAGCTTGGCTCATTATTAATTTTAGCAGGCATAATCCCACCTGTACCACAATAGACAAGGGGTTTACCAAGATAACGATTGTCAAATACAATACAGCCATTAACAGTAGGAATCCCACTTTTATTTCCACCATGCTCTACTCCCTCTCTTACTCCCTCAAAAATTCTACGTGGATGAAGGATGCGCGGTGGTAATGGCTTATCATAAAATGGAGAGGCAAAACAAAAAACATCAGTATTAAAAATTAATTTTGCTCCTTTACCAGTCCCAAATGGATCCCTGTTTACTCCAACAATTCCAGTTAATGCACCGCCATATGGATCAAGGGCTGAAGGTGAATTATGGGTTTCTACTTTAAATACTAAATTCCATTCATCATTAAATTTGATTACCCCAGCATTGTCTTTAAAAACAGAAAGGCAAAAATCTTTTTCTCCTTTAGCCTTCCTAATTTCTTCTGTAGACCGGCGAATATAAGTATCAAAAAGACTATCAATAATTATAGTTTTGCCATTTTCATCAGTATAATGAATAATTCCATTAAAAATCTTATGTTTGCAATGTTCTGACCAAGTTTGTGCAATGGATTCCAATTCTACATCAGTTATCCGTTCATCTAACCCAACCTTTTTTCTTTCAGCAATTACTTCAGTTTGAGCAAAATATTCACTTATGGTTTTCATTTCTTTTAAATCTAATGCTAAAAGTCGATTTTTACTTAAGGCTATTAATTCTTCATCAGACATAAGATTTAAATTATATTTTTTTACTTCTGGTTCTTTAGGTAAAATAACTTTAGGTATATATAACCATACACTACCATCCCATTTTTCTCTAGAAACAATACGATAACGATGTATTAAGGTATTAGCCAAAAGTTCAACAGCTATTCTCTCTGTATCTTTTTCAGTTAAATTTCCTTTTAAAAGATAAAGTGTAGAAGTGTATACTCCTTCTTCAGGCTTTAAAGAACGAGAAAGACGCCATTCAATTGCCTCCTTTGCTGTTTTTCCTACATTATCTGTGACACCAGGTTTAAACCCTATTTCTATCATCCAATCGAAATCTGTTATTAAAGGTCGGTCAATAGAATAATTTTGAATAATAGGATCAGAAAATGGACCATTAGCTATAATTTCTATTTCTTCTCTTGTTAAATCTGCATCTACTGTATAAACAAATACTGTTTTTACTTCCTCAACAGGAATACCAAGAAAATTACGAATTTTCTTAGTTATTTTTTCTCCTAAAGCATCTTTAATACCAGGCTTAAAACCTACTTCTACTCTAAAAGGCATAATTATCTCCAATAGGCAAAAATGGCATTTTTATTTTTTGTTTTTAATTCAATCTTTGTCAATACTTTTAAGAAAATCTCCTTTGCAGAAAAGGAAGGAAAAAAGAGAATTTCAATAGAAAATGAGTCATTTGAAGGTTTTTGATATAGAGCAAGTAAATTATTAAGATGTGAGGAAATATTTTCTTTAGGAAGTTCTATTAATTTTGGCCATAAATCAGCCATTTTTTTTGAAGGATCAAAATATAAAGTGTAAGAAAAAAATGGTAATTCTTTTAATTTTTCTTTTACATATTGGTGGACTACTTCATCATCTGTAACAAAAATAGGAAATTCCTTTTCAGGTAATAAGTAAGAAAAAGCTTTTAAAATTTTATCTAAAAATTCATTTAATCCTTCATCAGGATGAGTGTAATCAAGACGTGGATTAATAAAATCAGGTATTTTTATCTCTTCTTTAGCATCAAAAATTTCTTTTAAAGCCTCTTCTTGAATTATAATACGTTTTATTCTTTGATAAATTTCAAAAATATTTTGACGATATTGTTCAGCTAAATATAGAAAAAGAGCACTAATAACTTCCTTTGGTATTTCTGATATTTTTTTAATATCTTTTCCTTTTAAAAGATTGATAAGAACAGATGTTTTTTCCTCATCATCTGATTGAGGGGGTACAAATTTTAAATATTCAAGAAAGCTTCTATCTGTATAGATTTGTGTAAATAAACGATATTGATATAAAAGTGATCTAAAAGATTCCTTCCAATCTGTGGGAAGAGGATCAAGAAATTTTTGGGCAGGTATAGAAAAATGAGGGCGCAAAGCAAGTGGAGTTAATGAATAAAGCTTACCAAAACAGGCAGCTATAGCATAAGCAGTTTTTTCTTTTGGATATAGATAGGGGTAATATAATGTCTCCATCATTTGAAGAAAATTTGGCGTTTGCTATTAATTTTTGATCCAATAGGCTTTCCACAGCGTGAGCAGCAATAATCATATTTCTCCCCTTCAGGAAGAATAAGAAGCAGTTTTTTCCTTACAGGCACTGTTTGCCTGCAATAAGGACAATAAAGTGTGGCAGCTTCAAATTCCTGATAGCCTTCTTCTTTAGGAATATCCTTCATAGGATCTTCGAATAAGTTGACGAATATAACCTTCTGGATCTTTTAATGATTGGGCAGTAAGCTCAAAAATTGATTGCCCTGTTTTTTCTTTTACAAGTTTTAAACCAAATTCCAAATTTTGTGCAATTTCTCGGCAAATATTAACAATATCTTTTTCTTGAATAATTACATGAGAAAGAAGCTCATCTATTGCTTCTTCAGAAAGATGGCATTTAAGACCAGTTTCTTCATAAAATGTTTCAAAAAATGTGGTTACTTCTTTTATCCATCTGGCCATCTCTTGAAAACCATAGGTAAGATCATAATCAAATTTATCATAAGCATTAACAATGAGTTCAATTCTTTTAGGTGTTAAATGAAGATCATATTGTTTAGCTAAAGCCTTTCCTTTATTTATGACAATTTCTCTAAGATATTTTTTTTCTTCTTTTAAAGCTTTTTCAAATCGTTTTTCACTTACTAGATCAATACTACCTTCTAGAATTTTCTTTAATGTTTCTTTTGGATTTAAAACCAATTCTTTTGTTACTACTAACCTTTTAATATCAGTAGAAGGTAAAGTTTTTTCAAAAGGTAAAAGGGTTTTTTCTAACACACTTACTAATCCTCTTGCACCTGTTCCTTCTTCTGAAGCCTTTTCTGCCAAAATGTGTAAAGCATCATCTTCAAACACAAGATCAATGCCATAAGCTCTAAAATCCTGTTTTTTAGCATTAATTACTACACTATTTGGATTCTTTAAAATTTGATAAAGGTCTTCTGTATTTAAATCTTCAAATACAGCAATTACTGGTAGGCGACCAATAAATTCAGATTCAAATCCATATTTAATTAAATCTTCTGGCTTTACATAGGGAAGATAACTATGTATTTCTTTTTTTGTAGTAATTTTTGCACCAAATCCCATCCCCTGCTGATGGAGACGCTGTTTAATAATCTCTTCTAAGTTATTAAAGGCACCACTCATTATAAAAAGAATATGTCTTGTATTTATTATACGTCGCTCTTTTTTCCCAGTGCGACGATAATGTTCTATTGCCTCTAATTGGGCAATTGGGTCAAATGGAGTTTTTAAATCAACCTCAGTTTCTTCCATGGGTTTTAAAAGGGCACGTTGGACACCAGTACGAGAGACATCTGGCCCAACAATCTCACCACTTGAAGCAATCTTATCTATTTCATCAATATAAATGATGCCAAATTGAGCAATTTCAATGTCATCATCTGCTTGATGAACAAGTTCTCTTACCAAATCTTCTACGTCTCCACCAACATAGCCTGTTTCACTAAATTTGGTTGCATCTCCTTTAACAAAAGGTACTCCAAGTTTTTGAGCAATAAGTTTAATCATAAATGTTTTTCCTACCCCAGTAGGTCCAATCATCAAGATATTATTTTTTATATAATGAATCTTTTGCCAAGCATTTTCCCGATGTGTCAGCCAATATTTAATACGATTAAAATGAGTACAAATCTTTGTGGCAAGGATAGCTTTTGCTTCATCTTGTTTTACTACATATTGATCTAAATATGCAATAAGTTCTTCAGGCTTTAAATCAAAATTAATTTTAGAAAGGATACGTTTAGCAGAAGATTTTTCTTCTTTTCTTTCTGGCTTAGGCTGAAAAAAGGGGGCAGAAATAACCCTTACTCTATGTCCATATTTGCGAGCAAGATACTCATTAAGTTCCTTTTCCAATTCTTTTTGAGATGGTAATTCACTATCTTTAAATTCCATAATAATTACCTCCATCATTATAATAATCCTGTTATCCTTTTCTGGCAAGTGGAAATTGCTTGTTGACAAAATATTATAGCCATGCTAGAGAAGGGAAGCTAGTAAATAGCTGATTTTTTATTTTTTAGGAGGTTTTTTAAATGAAGTTTAGAGGTAAGGTTAAGTGGTTTAATGACAGTAAGGGTTATGGTTTTATTCAACGGGAAGATGGATCAGATGTATTTGTACATTTTTCTGCTATTGTAGGGGAAGGTTATAAGACATTAAAAGAAGGTCAAGAAGTTGAATTTGAAGTAGTGGAAACAGCTAAAGGATTACAAGCTTCAAAAGTAGTGCGGCTTTAAAGTCAAACTATGCCTAAAAGGCCTGCTTTTAGCAGGCCTTTTTTATTTTCTCTTAGTATATAAAATATATGCTTCAATAAATTTATCTATTTCTCCATCTAAAACAATATCAGCTTGAGGAATTTCTAATTGAGTGCGATGGTCTTTGACCAAGCGATGTGGGTGAAGAATATAGGTGCGAATTTGATTACCCCATGCAATTTCTTTTTGTTGAGCATAAATTTCTTTTTTCTTTTCTTCCCTTTTGCGACGCTCCAAATCATAAAGGCGAGATCTTAATATCATTAAAGCAATTTCTTTATTGCGATATTGAGATCTTTCATCTTGGCACTGTACTACTATACCTGTAGGTATGTGTGTGATTCTTACACCTGTTTCTACTTTATTAACATGTTGACCACCTGCTCCACTTGAACGAAAGGTTTCAATTTTTAAATCATTTTCTTTAATTTCTATATGGATTTCCTCATCTACTTGAGGATAAATTGAAACAGCAGCAAAGGACGTATGTCTACGACCACTAGCATCAAAAGGGGAAATGCGAATAAGACGATGTATGCCTGTTTCTCCTTTTAAAAGACCATAAGCATAAGAGCCTTCAATAAGAAAAGTAACACTTTTTATTCCTGCTTCTTCGCCTCTAGTAATATCTAAAATTTTTGTTTTAAATCCCGATTTTTCTGCCCAACGAACATACATACGTAATAACATTTCTGCCCAATCTTGAGCATCAGTGCCACCTGCACCTGCATGAATTTCTATTATAGCATTAAGCTTATCACTAGGATCATCCAAAAGCCATTGAAGTTCTAATCTTTTTATTTTCCTTTCCCATTTAGCAATTTCATTAGCAATTTCCTTAAATGTATCTATATCATTTTCTTCACAAGCTAATTCATAAAGGATATTTAAGTCTTCTATAGCCTTTTTATATTCCTGCCATTGTCTTATTAGTTCCTCAAGTTGGCTTTTCTCTTTTAATAAAGGCTTTATTTTTTCAATACACTGCCAATCTTGATATTCAAGAAGTGTCTTTTCTAACTCTTTAAGACGGGATATTTTGATAGGGATGTCAAAGACACTCCCCTAATTTTATAAAACGAGTTTGAAGATTTTTTAAAGTTTCTCTAATTTCTTCCATCATTAGCCTTTTTTATTAAAATAATCTATTTTAAGGAAAAGGCAAGGGTAAAAGTAATCAAAATTAAAAGAGAAATAAAACATAAAATATCACCATGGCGAACATAAAATGTCTGATAACGTATAATTGGTATTTTATCAATAAGATAATCTCTTTTAAAAAGTTTTGTTTTTTTCAAAATATGACCAGTAGGTTCAATGAAGGCTGTGAAACCAGTATTTGCAACCCGTGGAATAGCCCGACGTGTTTCTATTGCTCTTAAAGTAAGCATAAAAAGGTGTTGATAGGGAGCACTTGTATAACCAAACCAGGCATCATTAGTAATATTAACAAGGAATTCTGCTCCTTTTCTTACAGCTTCTCGACTCAATTCAGGAAAAATACTTTCAAAACAAATAAGCACACTAAACAAATAGTTATCAATTTTTAATACAGTCATTTCTTTTCCTGGTGTAAAATCACCAATATTACTAGCAATAGCTGAAAGAAAAGGAAATAATTTTCTACATGGTATATATTCGCCAAAAGGTACTAAATGTACTTTATCATAATATCCTTTAATTTTCCCATTTTTATCAATAAGATAAGCTCTATTAAAATAAACAATTTTTTTGCCTTTCCATTCATAAGCAGGACTACCTGTAAGAATAGGGGTATTTATTGTGCGAGCTAAATTTAAAATTTCTTCTCTAAAAGGAGATAATTCTTGTAAGTAAAAAGGTAAAGCAGTTTCAGGCCAAATTATTAAATCGATAGATTTTTGTGTCACTTTTTTTGTTAATTTTTTGTATATTTTTATTGTCTCTGTTTGAAATTTTGGATCCCATTTTTGAGCTTGATTTATATTGCCCTGAATAAGGGCAAGTTTTAGATGAGGTTTTTTAAAAGAAATTTTTTGCCAAAAAATAAGGCGATTATGACCATAAAAAAGAGCAAGGACAAAAACTATAATAAAAAAGATAAAATTTGCTTTTTTATCCTTTTTGAGGATGAAATAAAAAATAGAGGCATTTCCCCACATGATTAAGAAAGAGATTAAATAAACTCCACCAATTTCAGCTATTTGAATAAAAGTTAACCAGCGATATTGAGAATCACCTAATAACATCCAGGGAAAACCAGTAAAGAGATGTCCTCTAATATATTCTAAACCTACCCAAATAGCTGCTATTAATGGGGGATGTTCCCAAGGTAAGATACGTAAAATATAGCAAAAAATAGCAAAATAAAGAGAAAGATAAAAAATAAGTAAAAAAAGTAAAAAAATAGCCAAAAAAATAGAAATATTACCATAACATACTACTGCATAAACAATCCAATATAAGATTCCTAAAAAAAATATACTACCTGTTATAAATCCTTTTAAAAAAGCTCTATTTGGTGTTGTTTCTCTTATAGAAAAAAATAAAGGTAGAAAACCCACCCAGGCCAAGGGATAAATCCCAAAAGGAGGATGGGCAAGGATTAATAGTAAACTTGAGAAAAAGGGAAACATACATTAAAAGTGCCCTATAATAGAGGCTTTGTCAATGTTATCCCATTACCAAAGCCTCCTTAGGCACACCAAAAACCTGGGCGAGTTTTTCTATATTTTTCCCTTTAGGGATAGATTTCCCTTTTTCCCACATGTTTACAGTAATACGTGCACAACTTAATTTTTTTGCCAATTGTTCTTGTGTCCATCCATGTAATCGTCTTAACATTCTAATCTTTTTGCCAATCTCTCCCTGCCGGCATGCACGCCGATATTGTGCATCAAATGCCCTTTTCACCATTTTCTCCAGCAATTTCCGTCCAATTCTAACTATTTTGGCTATTTCAGTATTCTTATCACTAAAATAAAGTTGTTCAAACAGAATAAAAGTGGCACATGCTACTGGTAAGGCATTTCCAAACTCTGTTTGCAAACGTTTAATTATTTCTTCCCTAGCTAATATTTTACCTTTTTCATCTTTAAACAATGGAATAATATGCTTTTCCAAATATTGATTAACTAATTTTTCCCAATTAGGTGTCTGTAAGCTCTTTTTTGCCTTTAACAATTTTTGTCTTACTGCTTCACGAGTTAGTCCATAATCTTTACCAATTTCGCTCAGCGTTTCTCCATAAAAATAACGGCGGATAAAGAAAACCCTTTCTTTTTCAGGAACAAAACGTGCCATTTTCTGTAAGATCTCTGTAAAAGGAGTTTTTAAGAAATCCGCCTCCACATCGTGCCAATTTGACACAAATTGTGCCAATTTGGACATTAAACTTTCTACTGAACGATACCAAAGATTACGAAGTGTCAATGCTTTATTTACAGGTGTTTCTGCTAAGTGACCAATAGTCTTAATGTTCAAAGCGGCACACAATTTTGCTTCTCTCTCATTAAGAACAAGACATTCTACAGGATGATTTTTAAAAGGTCGTAATTGATTTAAATTAATTTTTTCACCAAAAGTTGTCACTTTTTTAGCTACAGCTCTCATAACTCCCTCCTTTTTATTTATAGGTAGCACATTTTTTGCTTATTAGCAAGAGTCATGCCAGATTTTTCTTTTTAAATCTCTTACATCCTCCCAAGATAAGGTGAAATGAGCACAGGGAAGGAGGGAGTTATTGTGCGTAATGGGCTCATTTACAAGATCATAAGGACTTTCTGTCACAGCCTTTTTCCAAAGAGGTGTGCCAGGAATGGGTGAATATTCTGCTAACCTAGGAGTAATACCAAGATTTTTAACAAAAAAAATACTTTCTTCTACTTCTGTGCGGGTTTGACCCGGTAAACCGATTAAAAGATATGCACCAATTTGTTGTGGAGAGAAATCAGCTTCATAAAGATAACGAACAGCTTTTATAAATTCTTCTTTAGTTATTTTTTTATCTAATCGATTTTTGCTACTTGTTTCAAGTCCTAATCTTATTGTCTTTACTCCAGCCAATTTCATTAATTTAGCTATTTTAGGAGTGATAAATCGAGCATGTAGACCATTTGGGGTATGAAATTCAACATTTATTTTACTCTTTATAATCATTTCAAAAAGTGGAATTATATGTTTTTCAGCATTTATTAATAAGGCATCATCATAAAAAGCAAATATTTTTACTCCATATTGCTTATGCCAAAAAATTATTTCTTTAAATACATCTTCAGGAGGACGTTGATAAAAATTGGGGAAAAGCAGAGAAGAAGCACAATAAGGACAGCTGAAAGGACATCCCCTAGATGTTAAAAGACAAACATAATCAATACTATTAAGTAAATCAAAAGCTGGATAAGGTAATTCTGGATCATATCCTAATTTTGGAACATATTCTAATTTGGAAGAAGTAATTTCTTCTAAAAGAGTGGGTAAATTGATTTCAGCAGGTCCCTTTAATACAAAATCTGCTCCACTAAATTTAATAGCATGTTCATAACAAAGAGTAGCATAAATACCACCTAAAATTATAGGTACTTGAGGCCACTTTTTTTTGCATATATTAATCACAGAAAATACACCAGGATACCAATAAGTCATACCTGATGTAATAAGGATAATATCTGGTTGTGGTATTTTGTTTAATTCTTCCCAAAAAATACGTGGTGTTAAACCAAAACGATAATAATATCTAGGGATATGGGCTAGAAAAATAGGTTTAGGAATATTTTGACGAAAAAATTTACCTGTACCATCAGATCTTCTTTTAGCAGGTTTTACATAAGGCTCAGAGATCATTTTTGGATGATGAACATTTAAACAATCAATAAAATACACTTTCCATCCATTTCTTCTTAACCAACTAGCTATATAAAGCAGTCCTAAAGGTTTTGCCCAATAGTCATGAGCAGCAAAATCATAAATCCAGGGATTAATAAGTAAACAACATAGTTTACTCATGACGTTTACGAAAAATTTCATAAAGACAAATAGCTGCTGCTGTTGCAACATTTAGAGAATTAACATCTTTCATCATAGGGATAGTAATAAGAAAATCACATTTTTGTCTGATAAGTCGACTTATACCTTTATGTTCATGACCAATAACAAGTCCTAAACGTAAATCTGTCTTTAATTCCCAAATAGGTTTTCCTCCTTTAACTACAGTGCCAGCAATCCAAAAACCGGCAGATTTAAGTTTATCTATAGTTTGCGCTAAATTTGTAACCTGAACAATTTTTATTTTAAATACTGTACCTGCTGATACTTTAATGACTGTAGGTGTAATATTAGCTGCCCGATCTTTAGGTAAAATAATACCTTTAACACCAAAGGCACAAGCACTGCGAATAATATTTCCAAGATTTTGTGGATCTTGAATATGGTCAAGAATAAGGAGAAAATTAGTAGTTATTATTTCTTCTAATTCAGCATAATAAAATGTTTTTAATCTTGCTACCACTCCTTGATGAACAGGTTTTGGAGTAATATTTTTTAAAAGATAATCTAAATTTATTCGTGGATATATTTTTATATTTATCCCTTTATCTCTTGCTATAGAAATTAATTGTTGTTTCTTTCTGTTAGTTAAACCTTCAGCTATAAATATTATATCAATTTTTTTTGGACAGCGCTTTAAAATTTCTAAGACTGGCTGAAATCCGTATATATAATTTACCATTTTAATATATTGCTAAAATTATGTTTTTAAGATATAAAGTGTTTATGTCTTGGTGGCAAGCCTTATGGCAAAAGATAAAATCAAAATGGAATAAAAAGAAATCAAAACGTCTTTTAGTTTCCCCATCTCCTAAACCCTCCTTTAAACACTGTTGAGGACCAAAACGTTGAACCTGTTAGGTTCAATAAATTGGCAAAATGTTGATTGACAAAAATAAAAAAACAGTGTAAAAGCCCTAAAACTTTTTGTGGGAAAGGTTATGGATAAAGAAAAATTGGAGTTTTTTAAACAACTTCTATTAAAACAGCGGGAGGAGTTGTTACAACATGCTCGTCAAACAATGGATAGTTTAAGTGCAGAAGGGGAGGAAGTACCTGCAGATTTAGCTGATCGAGCTAGTCTTGAAACAGAAAGAAATTTTCTTTTACGCATTCGGGATAGGGAAAGAAAACTTATTGCTAAAATAGATGAAGCACTCAAAAAAATAGAAAATGGTACTTATGGTATTTGTGAGTTGTGTGGTCGAGAGATAGAAGAAGAGCGGCTTAAAGCTCGCCCTGTTGCTTCTTATTGTATTGAATGTAAAAGAAAATTAGAAGCAATGGAAAAATTGCAAAGACGTTAATTATTTTTTCGATATTTATTTATAGCCATAATATGTTCTTTTAATGTGCGAGAAAAATGATGTCTACCATTTCCTTTAGCTACAAAATAAAGATAAGATGTTTTTGGAGCATTTATTACTGCTTTAATAGCTTCTTCTCCAGGACTACAAATAGGTGTTGGAGGTAAACCTTTTATAAGATAGGTATTATAAGGAGATGGGTATTTTAAATCTTCTTTTTTTAACTTACCATTAAATTTAGGTAAAGCATAAATAACCGTTGGATCTGCTTGAAGAGGCATATTTAAATGTAATCTATTTAAAAATACAGAAGCAATTAATGGTTTTTCTTCAGATATAGAAGTTTCCTTCTCCACAATGGAAGCAAGAGTAACTACTTCATGGCAAGACAAATTTTTTTGCTTTGCTTTTTTATCATATTTTTTATAAATTTTCTTAAATTCTTTTACCATTATTTCAATAATCTTTTTTTCTGAAAGCCCTTTTGCGAAAAAATAAGTAGTAGGGAATAAATAACCTTCTATACTTTCACTTTTTATACCAAGATTTTGTACAAAATTAGGATTATAAGCTAGTTTCAAAAATTTATCTTCATCAATAAGACCTTTTTTAGCAAGTATTTTAGCTATTTGTTTAATAGTAGCTCCTTCAGGGGTTACTATTTTGTATTTTATAACACATTTGCCATTTACAAAATTTTCAAGTAATTCAAGAGGAGTAATATTAGGTTTAATTAAGTATTCTCCAGGTTTTATTTTAGTAGTAACTCCTTTAATTATACCCCATGTCCAAAAAAATAAAGGACAGTGCAAAATTTTTCGTTGTTTAAGTTCATTTACTACTTTTTTAAAACTCCATCCTGGCTTAATAAAGATAATCTCATTACAATTTAATGGTGAAGTAAGATAATCCCAAAAAATAAAGAGAAAATTGGTTAAAATTAATAAAAAGAAACAAAATAATAAAAAATATCTATTTTTTTTCATCTCTTGCTTTTAAAAAGCTATCTAATATCAAAGCAGCTGCTAATTTATCTATCACTTTTTTACGCCGTTTTCTGCTTATATCTGATTCAATCAAAAACCTCTCTGCTTCAATGGTTGTTAAACTTTCATCCCAAAAAATTATAGGAACATTAATAAACATTTTCAATTTTTTTACAAAATCAAGTATCATTTTTGCCATTTTTCCTATTTTATAATGAGAATAAAAAGGTATACCTACTACAATTTCACTTACTTGATAGTCAGAAACAATTTTTTTTATAGTATTAAAAACATAATTATCTTCTTTTCTTTCAATAACAATAAAAGGTTGAGCAATCAATTGCATTTCATCACTTAGAGCTATTCCGATTCTTTTTGTGCCTATGTCTAAAGCCATTATTCTGCCTTTTTTCACTTATTAATTCTCCTAAGGTAATATTTTTCCATGTTTTTTGCAAACATTCTTTAATAGTTTCCCATATTTTGTTTATTTTGTTCTCTTGGTCAATATTTATGATTTCTATAAGCCGCAACTCTTCTAAAGGGCAATTTGGAAGCCAACAACCATTTTCTGTATATGCTATCCAACCTTTTTTAAAAAAATCATTGACAATAATATTTACTACTTCTACTGGTAAATTTAATCTTTGAGCAAGATCATGAGCAGTAAGACGTTTTTTCTTTTCTTGGAAATTTTTAAGGATTTCTAATAATACTAAAACAGGAGAAAATAAATGATAATGATAACTAGTCTTTAAAGGAATAGAAGGATGATCAAAAATGAAACTGCTTTCAGCTCCTAATAATACAATTGTCCAACTCCAAAAAAGCCAAACAAAAAATACAGGTATAACAGATAAAGCTCCATATATTTTATCAAAAGTAGCATAATAAGAAATATAATATTTAAAAGCCCATTTAGCTATTTCAAAAAATAGGCTAGCAATAAAACTACCAAATAAAGCAGCTTTTAAACTTACTTTAGTAGCAGGAAATAACCAATAAAGAAAAAATAAAGCTATAAAACTTAAACTTAAAGAGATAAGAAATGGAGAGAGAGAAAAATGTTCTAATCTTCCAACAACTCCTACAGATATTCCTAATAATACTGGAGTTAAAGTAAGCATAGTCCAAAAAGTAATAAATTTATGAAATAAAGAACGTCCTTTTTCCACCCGCCAAATACGATTAAATGCTTTCTCTACCATTCCTAAAAGAGCAATAGAGATTAAAAATAAAGCAATAAGACTAACAATACTTAAGGTAGCTGTATTTTTAATAAATTTTTCTATATTATTTTCAATAATGTCAATAAGATTTGATTCAGGTAAAAAATATTTTAATAAAAATGCTCTGATTTCTACTTCTGAAAGCTTAAATCTGCCTACCACAGAAAAAGAAATAGTAACAATGGGTACTAGAGATAAAATAGTTGCATAAGTAAGAGCAGCAGCTTGTTCTAAGCATCGGTCATACCAAAACTTTTTGAGAGATTTTTGTAAAAGTTTAAAAAAATTGGATACTTTTTTCATTTTTTAACTTTTTTTTGCACAATTCTAAATAATATTGAGCTTTACGTGCGATAGGTAAATCAGCATAATTGTCCAAAATATATCTAAAACGTAATAAAGCTGATTTGTATTTTTTTGTACGATAATAAAATCTGCCTACATAAAATTCATGTAATGCTAATTTTTCGCGACATACTTTAATTTTAATAGTAGCTCTTTGAGCATATCGTGTTTCAGGGTATTCTCTGACTACTTGTTTAAAAGTTTCAAGGGCTTTTTTTGTAACAGTTTGATCACGATCAATGCTAGGAATTTGGTGATAATAACAAAGTCCAATCTGATAAATAGCATAAGGAACCTTTTTATGTTTAGGATGAAGGCTGATAAAATCTTGATAGCTCAAAATAGCATTTTCAAAATTATGCTTATAATAATAAGCATCAGCCAATTTTAGACGAGCAATAACAGCTTCAGAACTAAAAGGATGGGCATCTTTAATATATTGAAAAATTTCTATAGCACGATCAAAATTTCCTTTTTGAAAGGCATTTAAACCCATCTGTATAAGCTGTTTTACTGATAATCCTTCTAAAGAAGAGGGAGGGAAAAAATATTCTTTTATTTGACCACAATTAACTAAAAATAATAAACACAAAAAAAAACAGTATTTTTTAAAGAAAATCTCATTAGGCAAGCATCTTTTCAATAATCTGTTCAATCATGCTCTTAGGTACTACACCGACAATTTGGTCATATACCTTTCCATTTTTAAAAAAAATAATTGTAGGGATTGCTTTAATTTCAAAACGACCTGGAGTTATAGGATTTTCATCTACATTGATTTTACATATCTTTACTTTATTCTCATATTGAGTAGCAAGTTCTTCCATAATTGGAGCTATCATTCGACAAGGTGCACACCAAGGTGCCCAAAAATCTACAATAACAGGTAAATTAGAATTTAATACCTCATCATTGAAATTAGCATCAGTTAGCACAATAATCGCCATCTACTACCTCCTTTAAAATCTAGCAAGGCATTAAAACACGTCATTGTTTTATTGTCAACTTTTTAAAATATAAAATAAGAAGGCCGCTTGAAGCGGCCACTGAAACGGTGAAGAGGTGAAGCGGTGATGCTAATTAACAAAGCAAAATTAGTGCCAATTTAAATTATTTATTTTTTTGCATATTTTAAATGAATTTCATGGGCGAAAACGCCCATTGGGCGAAATTGATACAATTTATGATGATATTCCTGTAGGCATTTTACTTCAAATTCACCTTTCAGCAAAGCTTCAATACCATCTACTATAGCCTTTGCTCCACTGAGAGTGGTAGTGTAGGGAATTCCATACAGAAGAGCTGTTTTTCTAATCAAAGGTGCATCTTCACTAGCTTCTTTTCCAAAACGAGCATTAATAACAAGACAATATTCATGATTTTTAATGTGATCAACTACGTGTGGGCGTTTTTCTCTAATCTTACGAACTGTTTCTACAGGCAGTCCTTCTTTTTTTAAATAAGCAGCGGTACCAGCAGTGGCAGCCAATTTAAAATTTAAATCATACAATCTTTTAGCAATAGGTGTAACTGCTGGTTTATATTTATCAGCTACAGTAATTAATACCTTACCTGTTTTTGGCAAAATTTGTCCAGCAGCAATCTGAGCTTTTGCATAAGCCAATCCATAATTATCAGCAATTCCCATAACTTCACCTGTAGAACGCATTTCTGGTCCTAAAATTGGATCAACACCTGGAAAACGTACAAAAGGAAAAACTGATTCTTTAACAGCTACATGTTCTATTTCAAGCTCGCTAGTTATACCTAATTCCTTTAATTTTTTTCCTAACATAATTTTAGTAGCTATTTTTGCCCAAGGGATGCCTGTAGCCTTACTTACAAATGGTACAGTACGTGATGCCCTAGGATTCACTTCTAGTACATAGACTTCATTATCTTTTACTGCATATTGAACATTCATAAGCCCAATAACATTTAATTCCCTTGCAAGCTCCTTTGTTTGTGTTTTAATTTTTTCTATAATTTCTTTTGACAATGTATGAGGAGGAAGAACACAAGCACTATCACCAGAATGTACTCCTGCTTCCTCAATATGCTCCATAATACCAGCAACAATACATAATTCTCCATCTGCTACGGCATCTACATCTACTTCAATAGCATCTTCTAAAAATTTATCGATAAGAATAGGATGTCCAGGAGCAGCTTCTACTGCAATCTGCACAAATTGACGTAGATCTTCAGCATCATAAACAATTTCCATTGCACGTCCTCCTAATACATAAGAAGGTCTTACTAATACAGGAAATCCAATTTTTTTAGCGATTTTAACTGCCTCTGTAGGAGTTGAAGCAGTACCATTAGGTGGTTGCTTCAATCCTAATTTTTGCAATAATTCTTTAAATCTTTCTCTATCTTCTGCCCTATCTATACTATCTGGAGTAGTACCAATGATTGGGGCACCTTTTTTATAAAGAGGCACAGAAAGATTAAGTGGAGTTTGTCCTCCAAATTGGACAATTAAACCCCATGGTTTTTCTTCTCGAATGATATGCAAAACATCTTCTTCAGTAAGTGGTTCAAAATAAAGTCTATCAGATGTATCATAATCTGTACTTACTGTTTCAGGATTACTATTGACCATAATACTTTCTATACCCTCTTCCTTTAGTGCAAAGGAGGCATGAACACAACAATAATCAAACTCAATACCCTGACCAATCCGATTTGGTCCGCCTCCTAAAATCATTACTTTTTTTCTATCTGAAACTCTTGCTTCATCTTCTTCTTCATAAGTGGAATAATAATAAGGAGTATAGGCCTCAAATTCAGCAGCACATGTATCCACAAGTTTATAAACAGGAAATAAACCTCGCTTTTCTCGCTCCTTCCGTATACTTTCTTCATCCATTTGCCAAAGATAGGCAAGCTGTTTATCAGAAAATCCATAAGCCTTAGCCTTATAAAAAATTTCTTGAGGTATACTTGAAAGTGATTTATCTCGATATGTTTTTAGTTCTTCTTCTAGTTCTACAATTTGTTTAATATTATTTAAAAACCAAGGGTCAATAGAAGTAAGTTCATAGATTTCTTCAACAGAAAAACCATTTTGAAATGCGTATTTAATATAAAAAATACGCTGTGAATTAGGATGAATAAGTTTTTGTTTGATCTCTTCCTTACTAAGTTTTTTCCCTTTATCCCAAGGATCCTTTCCATCTGCTCCAAGACCATAACGTCCAATTTCTAACGAGCGTAATCCCTTTTGTAGTGCTTCCTTAAATGTACGACCAATAGCCATAATTTCACCTACAGAACGCATAGAAGTAGTTAATTCATCTTTAGCTCCTGGAAACTTTTCGAAAGCCCAACGTGGTATTTTAACAACACAATAATCAATTGTTGGCTCAAAAGAAGCCAAAGTTTCTTTGGTAATATCATTTGGTATTTCATCCAATGTATAGCCAATAGCTAATTTAGCTGCGATTTTAGCAATAGGAAAACCTGTTGCTTTTGAAGCTAGAGCAGAACTTCTAGAAACCCTTGGATTCATTTCAATGACTACCATCTCTCCAGTTTTAGGATTTATAGCAAACTGAATATTACTTCCTCCTGTTTCCACTCCAATTTCACGGATGATTGCAATAGCTGCATCTCTCATAGTTTGATATTCTTTATCAGTAAGGGTTTGAGCTGGAGCTACAGTAATACTATCACCAGTGTGTATTCCCATAGGGTCAAAATTTTCAATACTACAAACAATCACAACATTATCATTTTTATCCCTCATTACCTCAAGTTCATATTCTTTCCAACCTAAAACAGATTCTTCTAGCATAATTTCATGAATCATACTGGCAGAAAGACCTGCTTCTGCAAGTACTTCTAAATCTTCTTTATTGTAAGCAACACCTCCTCCTGTACCACCTAAAGTAAAACTTGGTCTAACAATAATAGGAAAACCAATTTCTTGAGCAATTTTTCTTACTTCTTCCATATTGCGAGCAATTCCACTCTTTGGCACCTTTAAACCTATTCTTTTCATAGCTTCTCGAAATAGTTCTCTATCTTCTGCCTTTTTAATTACCTCTACAGAGGCACCAATCATTTCAACACCATATTTTTCCAATACACCTGCTTCAGCCACTTCAACTGCAACATTTAAGGCTGTTTGTCCACCTAAAGTAGGCAAAATGGCATCAGGTCGTTCTTTAGCAATGATTTTTTCTACTACTTCAGGTATGATGGGTTCAATATAGGTTCTATCTGACATTTCTGGATCAGTCATAATAGTAGCTGGATTACTGTTTACTAAAATGACTTCATATCCTTCACCTTTTAAAGCTTTACAAGCCTGTGTGCCAGAATAATCAAATTCACAAGCTTGACTGATAATAATGGGGCCAGAGCCAATGATAAGTATCTTTTTTATGTCTGTGCGTTTTGGCATTATTTCATCATCTGAATAAATTCATCAAAAAGATAACTTGCATCATGTGGGCCTGGACTGGCTTCAGGGTGATATTGGACAGAAAAAAGAGGAAGATAGCGATGGCGCATTCCTTCAAGGGTATTATCATTTAAATTAATATGTGTAATTTCCATGCCCTTACCTGTTAGGGAATCAATATCTACACAAAAACCATGATTTTGAGAAGTAATTTCTACCCTTCCAGTAGCCAAATTTTTAACAGGATGATTAATGCCTCTATGACCAAATTTAAGCTTAAATGTCTTTCCACCTAAAGCAAGCCCTAAGATTTGATGCCCAAGACAGATACCAAAAATAGGTTTTTTACCAATTAATTCTTTTACTTGTTTGATGACATGCACTACTGCTGCTGGATCACCAGGTCCATTGGAAAGAAAGATTCCATCTGGTTTTGTTTCAAGGATCTCTTTAGCTGTCACTTTAGCTGGTACCACTAACATCTCACATCCACGTTTTTCCAACTCTCTCAATATATTGAATTTAATCCCACAATCAATAGCTACAACTTTGTAAGGTCTTTTACTGTCTTGCCATACAGAAGGAGAAAGATATTTTACTTTAACTTTTTTCCCTCCCTGCCATAAAAATGGATGTTTACAAGAAACAGGTGTGGCTAAATCTCGACCAATAAGACCTGGAAAGGCTTTTAATTTATTTGATAAAGACTCTATATCAAAATCTTTAGTTGAAATAATACCATTCATTGCTCCTTGTAAACGAATATGTCTAGTAAGTGCCCTTGTATCTATTCCCTCAATACCTAAAACACCTGCTTCTTTTAAATAATCAGCCAAAGTTTTTTTTGACCGCCAGTTACTAGGAAATGGGCAATATTCTTTAACAATAAATCCCTCCACATGAATCCTATTTGATTCTATATCCTCTTCATTTATTCCATAATTGCCTATTAAAGGATAAGTCATGGTTACGATTTGACCTTTATAAGATGGATCAGTAAGAATTTCTTGATAACCAGTCATTCCTGTGTTAAATACTACTTCTCCTACTACTTCACCTTCTCCAGTAAAAGAATTTCCATAAAATGTAGTTCCATCTTCTAAAACTAAAATAGCCTTCATTGGGGCTTATAATAGCAAGTTTATTTTAAAGAGCAAGAGCAATAGCCAACTCTTGCAATATTCTTCCAGCTTTTCCTTTTAAAAATATATCTGTGATCTGGTATGTTAAATGCGTTGGTTCAATGTTTATTTCAATAATTTTTGCCCCATGATTCTTAGCTTCAAATGGAAGATAATTCGCTGGAGCTACCTCAGCAGATGTACCAATAACTAATAACACATCACAGGCATCAATAACCATTTGAGCCTTAATCAATGCTTCTTTAGGAATAGCTTCTCCAAAAAAGACTACATCTGGTTTAAGCAAACCACCACAAAAACAATATGGGACTTCTTCAAAAGAAATAGTATCTTTGTCATAAACCTTTCCACAACTTAAACATCTTAACCGCATAGCATTGCCATGAAACTCAATTACATGTTGACTGCCAGCTATTTGATGGAGATTATCTACATTTTGAGTAATTATAGCATGCAAATAACCTACTTTTTCCATCTTTGCTAACACAAAATGGGCAGGGTTAGGTTTTACTTTATACATGATGTTTTCAAGCTCTTTTAACATGCGCCATACTTTTGCAGGATTTTTTAAAAAGGCATCAATATGGGCATATTCCAGCGGATCATATTTTTGCCATAATCCCTGTTTTCCTCTAAAAGTAGGAATGCCACTTTCAGCAGAGATACCTGCGCCAGTAAGGGCTACAACATAATGAGCAGATTGAATAATCTTTGCTACTTCTTTTATTTTTCCCATTACCATTGCCAAAGATAAGAAATACCAGTACTTATGCCCCAATCTTCACTTTCTTCAGTAAGACCAAAATGTAAGCCAGCATCTATACGCCATGAACTATTTAACAAATACTGTCCCCCCAATGTTAATACAGTATAATTGTTATGCTTATGACTGAATGCCCAACCACTTATTTCTCCTAACACTTTTAAACTAGGTCGCATTTTATAACTTATTCCAAAACCATAAACCATTATATCATCTTGAGCATTATACATTTTTGGATTTCCAAGGATACCAATTCCTATATTAAAAAAAATCTTACATTCACTCAATTTTTTTGTTAATAAAATCTTTGCAAAAAAATCTGTTTCATCAGTACCTAAACGTTTTTCATAATCTGCATTAGGCAATTTAGTACTTATATCCAAAGAAAAAGCAGGTATATAAATATCTTCTCTTAATAAATTAATTTTTATTCCTACATTTAAATCCCCAGAGCCCCACTTACTACCAGTATTTTTGCTATCCTGATAAAGATAAAAGTAGCTAAGATGTATTTCTACATTATGAACAATCCCTATATTTAAATCTATTTGAGGCAATTGCAATTCACGTCGATCAGTATCTTTTCTTTCAAAAGGAAACCAACGGTCATGAAGATATTTTACACCTAAACGCAATTCCCATTTTCCTTTTGACAAAGGATAGGCATCAAGACTAGCTAAAGGGTAAAGCACTTCTGCTTTGATGGTTAAAGGGAAAAAGAGAAAAAGGAAAAATATTATCTTTCTTTTAAACATCTTTGGCAGATACCATAGAAATAAAGCTGAGCCATTAATATTTTATGTCCTTCTAATTCCTCATAATTAGGCAAAGGAATATTAAATAAATCATATATTTGACCACAGCGTAAACATTTAAAATGAGCATGCGGGTTAGTATTAATGTCATAACGAGCTTTATCTTTATCTATAGCAAACTCTACCACAATACCTAATTGAGTAAAAAGCTTTAATGTATTATAAATAGAAGCTAAAGATAAAGATGGAAAACGTTTTTTTAAAGCCTGATATATTTCTTCTGCTGTAGGGTGAATCCTATGCTCTAAAAGATATTCTAAGATAATGAGACGTGGAGTAGTAAGTACTATACCCTTTTCTTTTAATAAAGCCCTTTTTTCTTCTAACTCCCTTTCTAAATCCATATTAATTTCACCAAATATACTATCATTTTCTACAAGTCAAGTCTATTTAAAACCCTTTATTATTGACAATTGAGAGTTTAACAGGTATTGTAGTAAAAGGTCAATGTGTCAATTGTGACCTTTGGCTTTCCCAAGAATAAGCAGAGGTGCTATTCTAAAGGGATTTTTAAAAAATAATTTTAAAAGGAGGATATTGTGAATTACACAAAAGAAATTTTAGCGGAAAAAATTTTAGAAATTTATCCAGAACTTAATCAATATGGCTGCTCTATAGATCTTGATTTTGATCAAGAAAAAAATGCTTGGATACTTCATATAAAAAAAGATGATAAAGAGATAAGAACACATCTTGAAGAAAATGATGCAGCAGAATGTATTAAAGGAAATAAGTGTGTATATTTAGGGGTTCAAATCGGACAATTTATAGACTACTGTAAAAAGTAGAGACAAACCGAGCAAGAAATTGCTTGATACCATGCTTGGTTTTGCTGCCTGGGCAAGACCGCAAGGAAATTTGCGTATTTATATTAAAAATCTTTTTGACTTTTCTTTTTATCTAAGGTATTTTAAAAAAGGAGTGTAAAAAATGGGTATTTTACAAAAAGAGCTTTTGCCACATTATACTTATGAAGATTACAAACAATGGGAAGGAAGATGGGAACTTATTGAAGGTATTCCTTATGCTATGACACCACTGCCAAGACCAAAGCATCAGCGAATTAGTAATAAAATAGCTACCCAATTAGAATTACTGCTTGAAAATTGTCCAAAATGTGTTGCTTTATTGCCTGTGGATTGGAAAGTAGCAGAAGATATAGTGATTCAACCAGATAATTTAGTAGTTTGTTCAGAAAGAATAGAAAAAATATTTGAAAAACCTTATTTAGATATACCTCCAACTCTTATATTTGAAATTATTTCTCAAGCTACGGAAAAAAAAGATAGATATATAAAGCCCAAAATCTATGCTAAGGAAGCTGTCAAATATTATGTTCTTATAAATCCTGAAACAGAAGAGGTTGAGGTTTATGAACTTGAGAAAAATAATTTTAAGTTAAAATCTAAGTTTAAAAGAGATGGTAAATTTAGTTTTGATTTAAACTATTGTATAATAAATTTTAATTTTACTCAAATTTTTTTATGAAATTAGCGTGGCCAAATCCTTTTTCCTTGATACCAAATTTCACCTTTATTTCTTTGGCTAAAAGCGGAAAGGCTAAAACCTTTAGCTTTACCATTAATGATTAACTTTCCTCCTTCCATAAAATAACCAATCCAATAACCTACATCTCCCATAACTCTTAAACAAGACTTTTCTTGATTTTCATAACCAAGTAAAGAAAGAGGATGTTTTAAATTTTTTGCATCTAAAGTGACATTTAAAGGTTTAATTTCTTCTAATTTCTTTCCTTTTTCAATTTCTTCTTTAACATATTGATTAACAGTTCGGTTAAAAAGAAGAGAAATAAGAAGACCTAACGTAATAGGAGAATATCTTTTGTCTTCATACCTTTCAATTAATTGATTTAAAACTTTTTCCACATCTTCAGCTTTAATATCTTTTATTTTGGGGAGAAATCCCTGAGAAAATAAATCAGCAATATCTTTAGGGAAACGCCTTACTTTATCTTTCCATCTATCGTACAATTTTTCAATTTGATCGACAATTTCTTCAATTTCTTTTTCTTTTTTCTTAATTTTATCAAATTTCTTTCTATATTCTGCTTTCTTTTTTATTCTTTCTTTTATTTTTGCTTCTTTAAACTTTAAAATTTTTTCTGCTAATTTTTGAATTGACATAATCTAATTGCAATCAAGGTAAAATAGCAAATACACGAGCAGGAAATCCAGAGCCTCTTTCTGGTTTTGGAAAACTTACAATGACTATAGCTCCCTTTTCAGGTACTTTATCTAGATTTGTTAAAAGCTCAACTTGATAGTGATCTTTAGATAAAATATATGCTTCACATTCATAAATGCCTTTAGATGTTTTAATTCCTGGGTCAGTATCTAAGGTTTCATGCCCAATAGCACAAATTTTCCTTTTCTCACAAAGATATTTTAAGACTTCTAAACTCCAACCCGGATAATGAGCTATTCCATTTTCATCCTCATTTCTCATAGCCCTCATATCAGGCCACCTTTTTGACCAATCTGTTCTCATTGCTACAAATGCCCCTTCTGGAATCATACCATATTTTTTCTCCCATGCCTTTATATCTCTGAGACTAATTATATAATCTGGATTTTTCTTTACCTTTTCATGTACATCAATTACCACTAGAGGCATGATCATTTCCTTGACACTAATCTCATCCAATGTTCTTTTTCCAGGAGAAAAATGGACAGGAGCATCTACATGAGTACCCCATTGCCCTACAAGACAGTATCTTCTAGTAAAAAAACCACTTCCCATACTTCCTACTCCTTTTTCATACCAATAAAGAGTCTCTATTTTTTCATCAGGGAAACCTGGCCAATGCGGAATACCAGGGTGAAATGTATGAGTTAAATCAATAAACCTTTTTGTTTTTAAATACTGACAAATCTTCCACAAATCTTTTTGTTCTGCTAAACAAAAGAGAGGGAAAAAAATTAACACCACTAATAACAGCTTTTTCATTAATTACCCCTTTATTTTTTACTAAAAAAATATCAATGAGACTTGCTTTTTGTCAATTAAAAATTTATAATAAAATTATGGAGCAATTTCAAAAATATATTGATAAGGATATTAATCTAGATAATATTAAAAATTCTGAACAATTGGAAAAATTTGGTATTTCTTGCGAATATCTTCCAGATCCACCAGAAGATTTTGATGAATTTGAATTTGTGACTGATTTTAAAGGTAAAAATGTAAGTATTGGAATAACAATAGAATTAGGAAAGATAAAAAAAATTATGTTTGGTCTTATTGATCCTGAAAAACCAGATGTTATAAAGGCTTTTAATGAACCTGAAATGGAAGAATTTTTACGTCAAAAAGGTGATAAATTAATTCAATTTTTTGATTATATTACACAATAAATGGCAGAGCAAAAAAATCCTACTAAAGAGGAAATTGAGCAAGAAGATCGCAAACTTAGATATTTAAGATTATTAGTTCAGTTTTCCCTTAATGTGATTGCTCAGACTGAACTGACGTTAGAAGAGGCTTTGGATATTGTAGAAAATGTAAAACAGCAGGCATGTCGTCTCTTTCCTGGAAAAGAAGAAGCTTTTGAAATCATATACCGACCACGATTTAATCGTCTTATAAAACAGAAATTTAGCCTTCATTAATAATTTGCCCTCATTATTTTTCTGCTAAATAATATTTCCCTATGGCTTTTGCTATTAGTTGGTTTTTTGTCCCTTTTACTTCTGCTTTAGCTATACAAAAATTCATTTTTTTCTTAATAATGCAGGCATCAACATATATATTTTCTTTTGCTGGAGTATAAAATTCTATTTCAAACGACTTTGTATAACAAAGGCCATAATTTATCGTAATAATTACTGCCATAGCTGTATCTGCCAATGAGGCAATAGCCCCACCATGCACAATTCCATGTGGGTTTGTAAGTTCTTTTTTATAAGGCAAAAACATTGAGATAGACTTTTCCTTTATTTGAATATCCTGTAATCCTAAAAGTTTTTCAAATTCTGCTTTTAATCTATCCAAAGTAAACAGATTTTATTAAAAATCTCCATGAAATGCAAGGGAGATGGTGCCTGGGGCGGGAATCGAACCCGCACGGGAGGCAGTAGGCAAGGCTATATCTCCTTTTTAAGCATTTATGGGCAAAATTGCTAACTTAATAGACTACTACAATATACCTGAATATACTTTAAAATACCCCTCTGGAAACATTTATCTGCTCCCATTGTGCTCCCAAATTTTTGAGATAACATTCGCTTATGTTCAAACTTTTTATTCTAACTTTAACCCGGTTGCTCTCTTTGATTTTTAGCCTTTAAGGGCTCTTAGTGTGATTAGGGGACCGCTATCAAATAGTTAATGTGTGCAAGTGGCACGGATAAATGAATGGTCCAAAAATTTTTGATTTTGATATAAAAAAGGGTTGCACAACTTTTTCATAGATAAATTTTCTTGCCATTTCATTGACATAGAAAATCTAACTATGTTATATGATTTCAAAATGTCTCAAGTAAAAATATTTTGGGATCCTAAAGGTTTTGAACTTGATGCCTTAGGCAAAAAGAAATGCCTAAGGTGCACAGATGGTGACACACCTTATATTTCCACCTCCATCCGTATGTTAAGCATTGATACACCAGAGGTGCATTATCCAGGCAATCAGAAACCATCAAGATATAATGGAAAACTGGCTCAGCTTGCTGAATGGATCAGGCAGGGAAAAGCACCAATAAATGATGGTTTGGCAAGATATATCCACCCAAAACTTGCCACAGGAAAGGCAGGCAGTTTGCAGGAAGAGCAGGGCAGAAAGGCTACAGAAAAATTTAGGCAGCTCCTTAAAGAAAAATTAACTTTGTCCAGTGGCAAAAAGAGAAAGGTATTTTTATGGGCTGCTGACAAGCATTTTGACAAATATGGTCGACTCCTGGCATATATAGCTCCCTATTATAACAGTAAGGAGCGAGCCAAAATGTCAAGGAAAGAGCGGGCTACATTTAATCTGCTTATGGTTGAATCTGGATGGGCAGCTCCTTTTCTCATTTATCCAAGTTTGCCAAGATATGAGGATCTGGTGCTGTTCTGGGAGGCTGCAAAAAAGGCATATGAAAATAAAAAAGGTGCATGGGCAGATCCGATGATGCTTACAGGATATGAGTTTCGGATGTGCGTGAGGCTTTATGAAGTGACAAGAAAATTAGCAAAGGGTAAAAGGCTTTCTTCAAGAGAAAGATATGGCTGGATTACACGATTTTGTGTTGATATGACCACAAGAGAAATCTTTGAACCACATGATTACTATAAAGTTTTGCCTTATAATCGGATTTTCATCTGGCCAGAGGATGTGACTGAAGCAGTGGGAAAAATGAATTTGGTGCCAGGAAGATGATATTAAAACTTTTTGAAAAGAGTAAGCATTTTAAAGAGGTAAGACATGTTTACAATAAAGATTACAAAAAAAGGTTAAATAACTATACCAGCTAAATTTAGGAAAAAGCTTAAAACTAATATTGTAAAGATAAAAATGGAAGAAGGTAAAGTAATTATAGAGCCATATAGAAAACTTGGAGGTATTTTCCACAAATATGCCATAAAGGGCAAGCCCATAGAAGAAATAATGGAAATGGAAAAGGAAACTTTTGTCAATGCAATCAAAGAAAAATACAATAGCAATAGATGCTAATATAATTCTGAGATACCTGCTAAAAGATAACGAAGAGCTTTATTCTCTTGCAAACAACTTTTTTGAAGCTGTTTTTTCTGGTGAGAAAATAGCCTACATCCTCCAATCCGTTTTAGCAGAGGTAATTTATGTTCTTATAAAACTCTATAAAATAGAAAAAGAACAGGTTATAGAAGTTTTAGAAAAATTCTTAAGTAATAAAAATATAAAGGTACAGGACAAAAATGTAACTATAACTGCTATTCATCTATTCAAAACCAGCAATATTGATTTTGTGAACTGTTTATTGTGTGCTTACAGTAAAAAGATGGAAATATTTTCCTTTGATAAAAAGCTGGGTGTATCCTCCTTTCTTCAATAATTTCCCCTTGGGAGGATATACCCTATTTTTTCTTTTTGCAAATTACACACTTTTTATTTTACACTGCCGGTTCTTGAGTAGATTTTTAAATTCCGATAAAATGTTTTAGAATGTTAAGGTAGCAAAAGGACTTCTCAAACAGAGGATATACATGAATAAAACTATCACTCAAGGCTGCATACTTGAAGGACCTTTCTGGCAGGAAAGAATTAAAGTTCTTTCTATAAAATCTATTGGAGTAGATAAAACAAAAATAGAAGCAGTGGGCATTTCAACTAACACATTTTATCCATGTATTCTTTCACAAGCAGACTTAGAAAAAATAAAAATTTTACCAGAACAGACTATCCAATTTAGCGGAAATTCTATAGGTTTTTTTCTTTTTACTGAAGCCCACCGCATGCGTAATGCCTTTCAATTTGACCCTCTTTATGCAGTAAATGTTTCTCAAGTTGATCCTTTACCACATCAAATTGAGGCAGTTTATCATTACATTTTGCGAAATCCACGTATTCGTTTTCTCTTAGCAGATGACCCTGGAGCAGGCAAAACCATTATGGCTGGTTTGTTACTAAAGGAATTAAAGTACAGAGGGCTTGTAGAAAGAGTGCTTATTGTTGCACCAGGTCACTTAAAAGACCAGTGGTTGCGAGAAATGCATGAGAAATTCCAAGAAAACTTTTTTATTGTTGATCGTAGTGCTATTAATGCTGCCTGGGGACAAAACATTTGGCAGGAGAGAAATCAGGTAATTACCTCTATTGATTTTGCTAAACAAGACGATGTCTTATTTTCCCTTAAAGATGTGCGCTGGGACTTAGTTATTGTAGATGAAGCTCATAAGATGTCTGCTTATAAGTATGGTGATAAAATAAGTAAAACAGGGCGGTATAAATTAGGAGAAGTACTTTCTTCTACAACTAATTTCCTTTTACTCCTAACAGCCACTCCTCATAGGGGAGACCCTGAAAACTTTAGGCTTTTTTTAGACTTGCTAGAGCCTGGATTTTTTGCTGATACTAGTATGTTAACAGAATCTATTCAAAATAAAGACAATCCCCTTTTCTTACGCAGATTAAAAGAGGATTTAAAAAATTTTGATAGTGTGCCCCTTTTTCCTCCGCGGAAGGTTGAAACCATTAAGTATTATCTTAGTGATGATGAATGGCAGCTTTATAAAGCAGTAACAGAATATGTAGAAAAACATTACAATAAAGCCTTACAGCAAGAAAAACGCAATGTTGCCTTTGCAATGGTAATTCTTCAAAGGCGTTTAGCTTCTAGTGTTAGAGCAGTGCGTAAGTCATTAGAAAGAAGGAAAAAACGACTGCAAGAATTGTATGAAAAGGGACAATTGCTTCAAGAAGGAATCAGCTATACTGAAGAATATCTGGAAGACCTTACTGAAAAAGAACGGTGGCAAAAAGAAGAAGAACTTTTAGAAAAACTTACCTCTGCTGAAACCTTAGAAGAGCTTAAAGAGGAGATAAACAAGATTGATGAGCTTATTCTTTTAGCTAAAGAAGTAGAAAAGAAAGAGAGCGAAACAAAATTAAATGAGTTGAAAAAGGTAATATTTTTAGAAGGCTTAAAAGGAACTGAGACTAAGCTTTTAATTTTCACTGAATCTAGAGATACCTTGGAATATTTGGTAGAGAAACTGCGAAAATGGCATTACAGCGTAGCATTTATTCATGGTGGAATGAATTTAGATGAGAGGATAAGGGCAGAAAATGAATTTCGCCATCATGCTCAAATTATGGTAGCAACTGAAGCAGCAGGTGAAGGTATAAATCTACAATTTTGTTGGCTTATGGTAAATTACGATATCCCCTGGAATCCAAATCGTCTTGAGCAGAGAATGGGAAGGATTCACCGTTATGGTCAACAGCATGAAGTGCACATTTACAATTTGGTTGCTGTAAATACCCGTGAAGGAGCAATTTTAGAACGCCTTTTTGAAAAGTTAAATCGCATGAAAGAACATTTAGGCAGTGACAGAGTGTTTGATGTTATTGGCGATATTTTACCAGGTAAAAGTCTTAAAGATTTAATTTTAGAAGCCATTTCTAATAAGCGCACCTTAGATGACATCCTTGATGACTTTGAGCGTATTCCTGATGAAGAGGCTATAAAAAAGATAAAAGAAGCGACAATGGAAGCGCTAGCCACACGTCACATAGACTTAACTAGGGTATTAGGAGAACAACGTAAAGCCAAAGAAAACCGCTTAGTACCTGAATATGTGGAGGCTTTTTTTAAAAGAGCAGCAGAAATTTTAGACATTAAGATGGAAAAAAGACAAGATGGTTTTTGGCGAATTTCTAAAGTACCTTTATCTCTTCGCAATCAAACTTATGAATTTAAAACTCGCTTTGGAGAAGTAAACAGGGAATATAATAAACTTTCTTTTGATAAAGAAAAGGCATTTAAAGGACAGGCAGAGTTTATTGCTCTAGGACACCCCTTGCTAGAGGCAGTTATTGAGAAAATATTTAAAGAATTTGCCTTAGATGCTGAAAAAGGAGCTTTATTTTTTGATCCTGAAGGAAAAAGAGATGGTGTTATCTGGTTTTTAGAAGCAGGAATAAAAGATGGGAATAATCAACCTGTAGGCAAAAGACTTTTTGCTGTTTATCAAACAAAAGACAATAGAATGGAGCTAATTAATCCAGGTATTCTTTGGGATTTAAGACCAGCAAATGAGGTTGTAGAAAATATAGAAAACATAGAGCTTGATGAAGATAAAGTAATTGCCTTTATTATTGAAACAGGACTTGAGGCATATCGGCAAGAATTGCTTGTAAGTCGTAAGCGTGATGCTCAGATAAAACAAAAATATGGTATTCGTTCTTTAGATGCCCTTATTCTTAAATCAGAAGAAAAATTAGCAGAATATGAAATTCGGCGGGCAAAAGGAGAAAACATTCCAGAAGGCGTTATCACTAGGGAGTTGCATAAGAAAGAAGATTTAGAGCGTAAAAAACAAAGACTTCTAAAGGAAATCACTGCTGAGACTCATCTTTTACCTGAAACACCAAAAATTTTGGGAGTAGCAAGAGTTATACCTGAATCGGTCATAAAAGATGAATTAAAAATAGATGAAGAGATTGAAAAAATTGGTATGGACTTAGCGATGTCTTATGAAAAATCACAAGGCAGAATGCCAGAAGATGTATCTTCTTTAAATCTAGGCTATGATATTCGATCAAAAGATATGCAAGAAAACTATCGCTATATTGAGGTAAAAGCTAGGGCTAAAGAAGGAGCAATTGCCTTAACCCCTAATGAATGGATAATGGCACAAAGATTAGGCGATGAATACTGGCTCTATGTGATAACAAATGCCGCTTCTTCACCAGAACTTTACCTTATTCAAAACCCTGCCAAGCATTTAAAGCCTGATGAAGAAATAGACATTGTGCGGTATATTGTGAGAGACTGGAAGGAAAAGGCGGTGAAGGGGTAAAATTAACTTAAGGAGGAAAACTCATGATAAGAAGATTTATTGGAAAAGTTTTAGAAGATGGGCATCTTTCTTTACCAGAAGATATAGCTAAAGAAAAGGGAAAAACCTTTGAAGTAATTTTATTACCTGTAGAAGGACCTGATATATTTTCTTATATCGAGACTTTAGCTAAAGAAAAAGGATTTAGCCATTTAACAGAAAAAGACATTGAAAAAATCATTCATGAAATAAGAGGAATTGCTTGAAACGCTTAGTTCTGGATACTAATGTGCTTATTTCTGCTCTTTTTTGGAAAGGAGCACCAAGAAAGCTTTATGAGTATATAAGAGCAGAAAATATATTATGCTTTTTACAGATGATATGAGTAAAGAATTGATAAGAGTATTAAGCCACAAAAAATTTGGCTTAACTGCTCAAGAAATATTTCCTATTTTGGTTGATATAAGAAGACATACTCATTGGGTTCATGTAAAAACTAAAATTAGTGTGATTAGAGAAGACCCAACTGATAATATTTTTCCAGAATGTGCTATAGAAGGAAATGCCGATTATATTATTTCTGGAGATAGACACCTCTTATCTTTAAAAAGTTTCCAAAGTATCCCTATTTTTTTAAAAGTAAGGGAATTTTTGGAGAGAGAGAATATAGAATCACAATGATAACAGTAAGTGAAGATACTACCAAAATAAAACAAATTTTAACAGATGAACCTTTAAAGAATCCACAGGATGACTTTTTTGGGTATGCAAAGTTTGCGGAGCACTTAGCAGATGCTATTTGTAAAGTAGAAATACCTGAATGTTTGATTTTTGCTGTTTGTGGACCATGGGGAGCAGGTAAAACCACTGTCCTTAATTTTGTACAATATTATTTAAAACAAAAATCTGAGGGACAAAAACTTACAATCATTAATTTCAATCCTTGGTGGTTTTCTAGTGAAGAGGCATTATTGCATCAATTTTTTGAGGAAATAAAAATTGGTTTTGAAGGGAAAAGATCCTTAAAAGGGCTTGCTAAACCAGTGTCAGAATTAGCTGATAAATTAGTTCCACAACCTTGGGGTAAAATTCTTTCAGTGGTTATACAACACGCTGCATCCGAAAAGTCCATTTATGAAATTAGAGAAAAAATTATTCAAGAACTTCTGCAAGCTAATGAGCGCTTTTTGATTATAATAGATGATATTGATAGATTATCCACAAAAGAAATTAGAAGCCTATTTAAAGTTATTAAGGCAGTAGCTAACTTTCCGAATACTATTTATTTGCTCGCATTTGATAAGACAGTAGTAGCCAACGCTTTAGCAGATGCTCAAAAAGGAATTTCAGGAGAAGATTATTTAGAGAAAATAGTCCAAGTCTCATTAGAATTACCTGCTTTCGAAAAGATTTATTTAAGAAGATTTCTTTTTGAGCAGTTAAATCTAATTTTAGAAGATACACCAGAAGAATTATTTGATCAAACTTATTGGGGCAATATGTATTGGGCAGGCATTGACCATTTTATTAACACTATGCGAGATGTAAAACGTCTTTTGAATGCTCTGAAGCTTACTTACCCCCGCGTAAAAGGAGAAGTTAATCCTGTAGATTTTATTGCTATAGAGAGTATCAGAATTTTTTGCCCTGATGTTTACTTTTTAATCCGTAATAATCCTGAAAAGTTTGCTGGAAGTTTAAGTGACTTTATAGAATCAGAAAGAGAAGAACTTAAAGTTTTTCATGAGGGATGGCTTAAACAAGCGCCTGAAAAATGTGGAAAATTTCTTCAAGATATGCTCAAAAAACTTTTTCCAAAACTGGATAGTGTTTTAAAAGGCATTACTTATGGATCTGACTGGGAAAGTGAATGGCGAAAGCATTTAAGAATTTGCAGTCCAGATATTTTTCCTACATATTTTCAATTGAGCGTGCCGTCTGGGAGTATTTCCTATTTAGAGATGAAAACTTTTCTTTCTCATGCTTCTGAGAAGGAAAGATTTATAAAAATATTACTTGATTTATCTCAGAAAAAATGCCCAGATGGTTCTTCAAAAGTAAGTGTATTTCTAGAAAGAATGTTGGATTACGCAGATGACATACCTATAGAGCACATTCCTAACATTTTAGATGTGCTTTTTGATATAGGAGATGATTTATTATTAGCTGAAGATGAAAAATTCGTTATGTCAATGTCTATCGATAACAATATGCGGATAGGGTGGATTGTGTTTAAATTACTTGAGAGACTTAACTCTAGTCAAAAAAGATTTGAAGTTCTCAAAAAAGCCTTCTTACAAGGAAAGGCAGTTTCAACAATTGTGGATAAAGTAGTTGTATTAGGACGACAGCATGGCAAATATACTACCAAAAAACCAAGTCCATCCGAAGAAAAATTAATAAACATAGAACATTTAGCCGAACTAGAAAAAATCGCTCTGGAGAAAATAAAGATGGCTGTTCAAAAAGGAGAACTCTTATATAAACCGAACCTTCCTTTGATTCTTCATTACTGGCAAGACTGGGAAGGAGAAGATGTTGTTAAAAAATGGGTAGAGAAAGTTATTGAAACCGATAAGGGGTTGGTAGTGTTATTGACGGCTTTTTTAAATGAAGTCCGGAGTTGGGGTGAAGGTGATTATGTGGCTAGAGAAAATTGGCACTTAGACCTCCAAGTATTAGAACCTTACCTTGACCTTAACGCTACTTATAACCGGTGTAAAAATTTACTTGAAAATCTTCCTGCATGGTTAAAAGATAACGAAAAGACAGCTGTAGAAACCTTCATTAAGAATATGAAAAAGCAAATTAATAAGGAGAACAAACCACATGCAGACCTTCATCGAAACTGACTTTCCTATAAAAGCAGTGAGTGCTGAAGGTGCAAGGGAAAAGAATATAAGACATGGACATATTTCTACCTTGCATATTTGGTGGGCGAGGGGCAATGGATAGTAAGTCAAATATGGAGAAAATTATAAAAAATATTGTTGTAGAGACCGTGAAAGAATCGGGATATTCTCTTGAAAGAATCATTTTATTCGGATCACGGGCAAGAGGAAATTTTGATGAAAATAGTGATTGGGATCTTCTAATAGTAATAAAAGAAGATCTTACGAGAGAAGAAAAACTTAATCTTTTTTCCAAAATATCAAAAAAATTAGCCAAACGATTGATACCTTGTGATCTCCTTATAAGAAGTAGAAAAGAAGTTGAAAAATTAAAAACTTACTTTCATTCTGTTACTAAGACAGCGTTGCAGGAAGGGATTGTATTGTGAATGAAGAAGTAAAAGAATGGATAATAAAAGCTTACGAAGATTACATTACAGCAAAATACTTAATTTCTCTGCCTGAGGATGAAATAATTACTAGTGCTGTATGTTTTCATTCACAGCAATTTGTTGAAAAAATTTTCAAAGCCTTTTTAGTATTGCATAAGGTAAAATTTGGAAGGACACATAATCTTTCCTTACTTAAAGAACTTTGTTCCAGGAAAGATCCTTCTATTAAAGAATTGGAGGTAGAAAATCTTAATATGTATGCTGTAGAGTCACGATATCCTGAAATTTTTTTGATTCCTTCTTTAAAAGAAGCTCAAAGGTCTTTTAAAACGGCTGACTATGTTAAAGAAATGATGTTTGGGAAGCTTAATGTGCAAGAAAAGGAGGTGATAAACTGGATAAAAGAATTAAAACAAAAGAGCTAAGAATTCCTAAAGTAGTCTATTTAGCGAAACATTGAAGTGTATTAGAGAGGAG